>JBDSVO010000245.1:0-43400 GCA_039927215.1 Gemmatimonadaceae bacterium | reverse complement strand
CGAGCGTGTCCGCAGCTATCGGCTCGAGCAGTTCACGAGTCTTCAGCAGCTCCACATAGATGGCTGGCCCCCACCCGCTCCCGCCGGAGGACGGAAGCTTGATTCCGAACTGGCCAGCGGCCATTGCGAGCCCGGAGATTCCCTGCTTGTCGGGCTCTTCCGGGATGAACGTCGCGCGCGCCGAATAGACACGCTTGCTGAGCAGGCCCGCCGCGAGTCCTACCACACCGCCGAGAACGCTCAAGGCGATGATCATACGCCGATAGCGAAGCAAGGCACTCCCCACTGCGAGCAGAGAGATGGCCTCTTCATTTCGATGGAGCGGCTCGCGGTATATGACGGGTTCCTTCATCTGATCCTGTGCCTGGCGCTTCGAAGCACTGTGGCCTGCCGTCGAATATCCCCCTGCATCGCCTCGATTACAAGACGGGTTTAGGCATCAGCGGGAGGTCGAGCCCGTTGTGCGACGATTCTTGTTCACGCGACGGCGCGCCTCTCACCAGCCGAAAGTCGCGAGCGTCACCGAGAAATTCTTGTTCGACCGGTCGCTTCCCGCGCCATCAAAGCAGCTTTGTCGGTTCTGGAAAAAAGTATTGTATCGGGTCCCAGACGCAAATTCGGCGCGCACCCGGAAAGTCCGCGCGGAATAACCCGCACGGATCGCGGGATAGACGCTCACATCGTAGCCGCAATTCCTTACGTACTGAGCCTGTTCCGAAAAAGGTAGCAGCGAATACGCATCGTTGTTGAAGCGCTCGCGAGAGACCATGCCGCCAAACTGCCATGGGCCTCTGTAATAGTCTGTTGCAACCCACTGCCCCGACGATCCGGGACCAATGCCCGATCCAATCATCTGGCCTGAATTCGTATAGCCCTGATAGACGGAGCGGCTGGTGTAGAACGAGCCAATCGGCCGGTACTGCCACGTCGAGCTCTGCTCTACGTTCGTGACCTCCCCCTGCAGCCGCACATGCGAATCCCCGCCGACCGGCCTGGCCCACTGAAGCCCGGCCGTATAGCCGCGCGTGTGGTTCGGCATCTCGAGAAAATCGTGGAGCGATACGGGAAATTCTGCGCGGCCCCACTCGACATAGCTCTCGAAGCCGTACACAGGAACCGCCCAGCGCGCGAAGAGCGAAAAAAGCTGATCCTTTCCCGGCTCCATCGTTTGGTCGGTCACTGCGCGAGCGTTCGGGTGCCCGGTGTTCTTGATGAAGTCAAAGAGGTTTCCGGCGACGTCCCCGTAGCTTGACGCAACTGAAAACACCGATCGGAGGAAGCCGAGTGTGAGACCCGACTCCGTACTGTGCTGCCAGGTGACGGCAATCGCGCTCAAGGATCGGAGGTCATCGTCTTCGGTGAACTTGGTCCACCAGTTGGACTCCTGGAGCACACCCACGATCCATCGTGCCTCCCACACGCCAAGGCGCGTCTCGAGTGGACGCGATGTGCGCAGAAAACCATGGGGCATGCCGGGCGCGTTGTCGCCCATGATTATCGGGTTCCGGAGGGCGGGGCCCCACCACTCATTCTCGGTCCCGATTCCGACTTCGACCGGACCTCCGCTCAGCGTGAGCGACGATTGCCCCGGATAGAGTCGCCTGACCGGCGAGTCCCCCATTTTCCACGGCAGGTCGATTGAATACGGGAATTGGTTCCAAGACATTGAAAAGCGATTCCTTTTACGCCGGAGGTGTAATGGCATCGTGTACCGTATGTCATCCGGGTCCAGCGAGAGGCTGTCATTCGCCGAGTACACCAGTTCAGGAATTGCGACGAGTCTCAGCGGGCCAAGAGACGCTGTAAAACCGGCAAGGACGCGCGCATTGGCGCCGATTCCCGCCCACAGGGCGCCGTCGTTCCGCCCGTAAGGAAGCTCGCTGTTAGTAACGAAGCTCACAGTCGGGAGCACGATCGTGTATCTCCGGCGTTGCATTCCCTCCTGACGCGGATCCGTGAGCGAAGAAGTCGAGCGGAGCATCAACCTCCCGAGTGCAACGCGCCCTTCGAGCTGGGCCATGCGCAGGCGCTCAACAGAATCACCGCTCACGGTTACCACTCCCTGCAGCCGCGGCTCGGTCCGCACGCTCACGACGCTCGATGTGTCCTGCGATGCGACGTCCACAAGCGGAATCAAGAAGCCCGAAGCGACAACCGAAGCGGCCAGAGTATGCTGCAAGGACTGGAAGGGACGCATCATGAACGGCTGGGGTGGTAGACTTTCATCGGGGGATGCGGAGACGATAACGGTTCGGCTTGCCGCCGGCTGAGCGCGAAAGTATTTATAGTTCGCGCCCTGGACCGTACGTAGCGGTAAGTTAGCCGCGGTGACAAAGAGCAGCAAATTTCCTTTCGACCAACACCGATGAACAATAGCAGTCTCGCCGCCTCGGGGGCGTTGGCACACTTTCATCCACGTGTGCGGCTAACAATCGCGTTTTTGCTCCTGGTTGTCGCCGCGCTTCTTGCCGGTCCAGGAGACGCCAACGCGCAGGTCGCGAGCGGCCGGAATGAGGTGTTCGCAGGAAGCGAGCTCGAGAGCTACCTGCGCTACCTGCAGACCGTCGGCAAATCGCAGCCATACCCCTGGGGAATGCGCGCCTTTTCTCAACTCGAGATTGATTCGCTGGCAGCGACCGATGCGGCTCATCCATGGGCAGCGCGGTATGATCTGCAGAAGAAGCCCAAAACCCGCGGCCTTCAATGGGATTACGTTCGTCCGAGAGTCAGCTCCTATTTGAACACGGCCTTCGCGTACGGCGGCAACGATGGAGCCGTGTGGCAAGGCAAAGGCCTGACCACAGCGGTGCAAGGTGGTCTCTCGGCGAGATGGGGCGGTTTCTCCGCGAGCATCGCGCCAGTAGCGTTCCGCGCCGAGAATCAATCATTCCCGTTGATGGCGAATGGTGAGACCGGCGTCCTGCGATTTGCTGACGGGCAATGGGCGCAATACATCGATCGGCCTCAACGGTTCGGCACGGGTGTGTACAGCAGGTTCGACATCGGGCAGAGCTGGCTCCGCTTTGACGGATTCGGCGTAGCGGCGGGAATATCTACCGGGAACGAGTGGTGGGGTCCGACGAACAACTTTCCGTACATCCTCGGCAACAACGCGGCGGGGTTCCCTCACGTCTTCTTCGGCACCTCGACGCCGGCGAATATCTGGATCGCCAGGGTGCACACGCGCGTCTTCTATGGCGAGCTTGACCAGTCTCCTTACTCGTCAGTTAGCGGACCAGACTATTTCGCCAGCTTCTTTGAGCCGGGGAAAAGGAGATTCATGGCCGGGCTTGTCGGTATCCTCGTGCCTCGGGGCGTGCCCGGATTGGAGATCGGCGGCACCCGCTTCTTTCATGCAACGAGAGATGAGCTGGGTTATTCCTTTTCCACGGCTAATCTCAAGCTTCCGATCCAGGGCTTTTACAAGATTGGCCTGCCCGTTCAATCGGACACCGTCGTTTTAGGGGGGCGCCAAGGTGTCAAGGAGAATCAACTTGCCAGCGTATTCTTTAGATGGGCGCCCGGGCGCGGGCTTGACGTCTACGGCGAATACGGGCGCGAGGACCACTCACTCAACGAGCGGGACCTCATTCTCCTGCCCGACCACTCCGCTGCGTCGAACATCGGATTTCGAAAGGCCTGGGTCTCACCACGGAGGATGCGCGCCGTCCGGGGCGAGGTATTCACTTATCAGTCCACATCCGCGACACGCTTGGGCGCCGAAGGCCAGACCTACCTACATGGCGTTTTGCGACAGGGTCATACTCAGCGCGGGCAGATGCTCGGCGCGAATGTCGGTCCTGGTAGCGGCTCCGCACAGATCCTGGCGTTCGACCACTTCAACACCGAAGGGAGGACGACGGTTTTCGTCGCCCGTGAAGTGCAGCACGAGCTGAGGCGCAAGTTCCCCTACCAATCAGGCAAGCCGATCGAGAGACCAGTGGATGCAATCACCTCGATCGGCGGAGAAGCAAAGCGCTTCATTGGACCCGTCGACGTGCTGGCGCGGATGGTTTTGAACATCAATCTGAATCGCTACTTCCTGGCGGACCGCACGAACGGCAATTTTGCTTTGGAAGTCCGCCAGAACTTCTAGCCGCGCTCCGTCACCAGCCAAACGTCGCCAGCGTCACCGAGAGATACTTGTTCGACCGGTCGCTGCCCTCGCCGTCACTGCTTTGGCAGCTTTGCACATTCTGAAAGAACGTATTGTACCGGGAAGCCGATGCGAAATCGGCACGTAGCCGGAAATAGGAATTCGCGTACGCGGCACGTACGCCGGGATATGTGGTGACGTCGTGGCCGCAGCGATTCGCATAGCTGCGCAGAAAAAAGGCGTCGTTGTTGAAGCGCAGGCGCCCAGCGGTGACGCCGACCTGCCAGCCTCTCTTGAAATAGTCGCCGGCAATCCATTGCGCGGATGACCCTGGACCGATCCCGGCTCCGATCACCTGCCCTTCATTTGTATATCCCTGAATAACAGAGCGGCTCGTGTAGAACGAACCAATTGGCCGAAAGCGGAAGCTGGAGCTCTGCTCGACGTTCGTCACCTCGCCCTGAACGCGAAAGCGGGCGTCAGTACCGATCGGCCTGGACCACTGCAGGCCAGTTGTGTAGCCCCGCGAATGCTCCGGCTGCTTGAGAAAATCGCGGAGCGACACCGGGAATTCGGTCCGGCCCCACTCAACGTAGCTCTCAAGCCCGTAGCGGGGCAGCGCCCACCGGGCAAACAATGAAAAGATCTGGTCGCTCCCTGGTATCATGGTCGAGTCGCTGATCGCGAGTGCGTTCGGATGGCCAGTGTTCTTCAGCGCGTCGAAGGTGTGACCCGGCACTTCGCCGTACCCGATGGCGACTGAAAACACCGACCGCAAGAACCCGAGCGTCAGCCCGGAACCCGCATCGCGCTTCCAGGCGATTCCAATTGCGCTGAGCGACCTCACGTCGTTGTCAGGGTTGTTGTCGAAGAAATCCGATTCCTTCAGTCCTCCGACGATCCATCTTGCTTCGAGCAGGCCAAGAATGGTGTTGAGCGGATGCGAAGTGCGAAGGAATGCGTGCGGAAAGCCTGCTGCGTTGTCGCCCAATACAAGAGGATTGATCAGCGCGGGCCCCCACCAATTGTTCTCCGTTGCCGCACCAACTTCGACGGGCCCTGCCCTGATGTTGAGGGACGATTGCCCAGGGTAGATCTTGGTGATTGGATCGCCGCCGAACCGGTAGGGCATGTCGATCGAATACGGGAATACATTCGACGGCGACGAGAACGTGCTGCGCTCCGCCGGCACCGGCTTGACGAAGCGGGGATCGGCCGGATCGATGTTGATGCGGTTGTTGGAGGAGTAGGCAAGCTCTGGAATGATGACGAGCCGCACTGGTCCCAGCGATGCTGTAAATCCAGCCAACGCGCGCTGGTTCGCTCCCTTCCCCGCCCACAATGCGCCGTCGTTTTGCCCGAAGGGAAGAGTGCTGTTACTGACAAACGTCAGAGTGGGAAAAACAATCGTGAAAGCTCTAGGGCGCCTTACGCTTGCCCGCGGATTCATCAAGCTTGACGTCGAGCGCAGCATCAGGTCTTCAAGCGGGACGCGGCCTTCGAGCTGCGCGAGTCGGAGCCGATCTACCGAATCACCATTGACGAGTATCACACCATGCGTGAACGATTCCCGGGCACCACTGTCGCTCAACATCGCCTGGCCTGCGACCCTCGACGGAAAAGCAATACCAGCTACTGCGACGAGCAGATAGCAGAAGCGCAGAAACGGACGCATCATCGGGTTTCGAGTGGGTGATAGTTGCCACGGAGCAAGCAATGGTCGGAGTTGATCCCGCTTGCCGCAGGCCGATCGCGAGGGTAATTATTATCGGTCAGCCCGAGGCACGCTCGCGTTAAACTAGCGGCCCCGCCGCAGCCCGGCAAACCTCCCTCCCAAACAACCACTGATGAGCAACTCCTGTCATTCAGCCAGGACGGCAGCAGTTCAGCGAGCAAGACGGCTGCGATGCTTGCAGAGCACGGTAGTCGCGCTGTTCGCGGCGCAGCTGATCAGCCCAATCATTTCCTCCGCGCAGACCAGCGTCGGCGGCCGAAGCGAAGTGTTTGCCGGGAGCGAGCTCGAGAGCTATCTCCGCAATCTTCAGACGGCGGGCAAATCAGAGAGCTACCCCTGGAGCATTAGAAGCTTCTCGCTGGCGGAAGTCGACCGGCTCGCATCGTCAGATAGCGCACACCCGTGGGGCGAACGGTACGACCTCAATCGAAAGCCTGAGTCGACTGGGTTTCAATGGGACTACGTTCGCCCACGCGTTTCGTTCTATCTTAACAACACATTTGCGTACGGCGGAAACGACGGAGCGGTGTGGCAGGGAAAGGGACTCACCACTTCGTTCCAGGCAGGGCTCTCGGCGCGGTGGGGGCCTTTTTCGGCGATTCTCGCGCCGGTCGCATTCCGCGCGGAGAACCAGTCGTTTCCATTGTTCAGAAATGGACAGAGCGGGCGACTCATCTATGCTGACGGCCAGTATCCGCTCGCTCTCGATCGTCCGCAGCGCTACGGGACTCTACCCTACTCTCGCTTCGACCTCGGCCAGAGCACAATCCGGTTCGACTGGTTTGGAGTCGCTGCAGGAATCTCGACCGCCAATCAGTGGTGGGGGCCAACTGACACGTATCCCTACATACTCGGAAATAATGCGGCGGGCTTTCCCCATTTTTTTGTCGGCACCTCCCAGCCGGCCAATCTCTGGCTGGCACGTCTGCACACGCGAGTTGTATATGGGGAGCTCGAGCAGTCGGAGTACTCGTCCGTAAGGGGAACCGAGTACTTCCGGAGTTTTTCCGAGCCGGGCAGACGAAGATTCATGGCCGGGATCGTCGCGAGCATTCAGCCTAGAGGAGCGCGGGGATTGGAGATCGGCGGCGCGCGATTCTTCCATGCGGCCCGGGACTCATCAGGCTTTGGCTCACATGTGCTTGGTATGCCGTTCGAGAATCTCTTCAAGGTTCAGTCCAGTGACGACGACCCGAATGACATTACTAATCTGAGAGACAACCAGCTCGCGTCGATCTTCATCCGCTGGGCGCCTCCCGGCAGTGGCTTCGACGTCTACGGAGAGTATGGTCGTGAAGATTATGCCGGAGACAAGCGCGACCTGGTGCTCGAGCCTGACCACGCAGGCACCGTCAATATCGGATTCCGTAAGACCTGGCTCTCTCCGCGAGTGATGAATGTTTTGCGCGCGGAAGCGTTCAATTTCCAATCGCCGGCCGGTGCGCGAACGCGGGAGCAGGGACGGATCTATCTCCACGGTGTTTTGCGCCAGGGTCATACCAACCGGGGGCAATTGCTCGGCGCTGACGTCGGACCAGGGAGTGGGGGAGCGCAGACATTGGCGTTCGATCGCTTCACGCCCGAGGGACGAATGACTGCGTTCGTGTCGCGCATGGTGACACACCAGTCCACCACGCAGTATCGCTCGGGACCGGTCGAGCCGAACGCCGTCGAGGCGATGAACTCTGTCGGAGTGGAGGCGAACAGGTTCTTCGGATCTGTCGACGTGATGGCACGCATCGCGATTGCCGTTGACCTGGACCGTAACTTTCTCGCCGATCGAACCAACGCGAATTTCGTGCTGGGGCTCCGGCAGAGCTTCTAGCGGGGCAAGTCGTCGCGCTTCCCTGTCGTTGCAGGAAACCGATAGCTACGATCTGGTCTGCCCTTTCAAAAGGCGCCCGAAAGGCGCCCATGGACGAGCGAGGTCTCCGAGCGCTTTTCTCTTGAGCGCAGAATATTCCGTGTAGGCGCTGGTGCCTGCCTCACGCGTCTCCGCCGCACGTTCGCGCAGGAATGCCAGCACTATCCCGAAAAAAAGCCCCGCGATCAGTCCCAGCAGCGTCCTGCGTATGACCGGCGGCCTCTGCGGCTTTAATCCCCCCTCTGGCTGATCGATGATCAGAACAGTAGGTAAATCGCGGACCTCCTCGATCTTTGCCTGCTCGAGCGATCGCGCCATCGCCGTATAGATCTGCTGGCGCATTTGAACGGCGCGCTGCAAGCGATCGAACTCCATCTGGAGCACGGGCGAGCCTCTGTAATCGCGGTTCGTCTGCAGGAAGGCGCTCAGGTGGCGTTCCGCCTGGACCAGCGCGGCGCCCGCTTCGGCGACCCTCCTTTCGATAAAATCCCGTTCCGCGACGGCTCGCTTCCGGCGCATGGCCAGGTTGTATGCGTCCAGCTCTGTCAGGATGTTCTGCAGAATCTGCTGCGCCAGCCGCGGCTGCTCAGCGAGCACACGAACGCTGATGATTCCCGTGCGCGGAGTTGTCGCCGCAGCTACGCGTGACCGGAGCTCGTCGAGAGCTCGCGAGGCGGCAACGCCGGGATCTTTTTCGTCGATTCCGAAGAACGCGGCGAGCGACCTCTCACCACCTCCCAGCGCGGAAGTGGTATACGGCATCCGCGCAACTGGCGCGAGAATCGCGCCCGTTGTCACTAGGTCCCCGTAGAACGCGAGGGATTCGTTTTCATCCAGCGATCCCATTGTCAGTCCGAGCTGAGTGGCGACGGCCGACAGCTGCGATGGTGCGCGAGCGCCTCTGACTGTGAAGGAGGCGTACGCCATGAAAAATCTGGGAGAGTCGAACGCGCTCACGCCAAGAATCACACCGCCCACCAGAGCGCACACGGCGATGAGACGTCGATGCAGCAGCAGGATATTCAGGAACGCGAGGAGCGATGTCTCCTCGCGCGGACCTGTCGGGTATTGGCGCCGGCGTCGTATTGTCGGGGCGTTCTCGATCAAACCGTGTTGCTTTGGCTGTCGAGCCACGTGGTCCACGCCGCCAGCCGCATTAGTGGGCATGCATCGGGCTGATTCGCTCGACCGACAGATAAAGGGCAGCCAGCAGGATCATCCCAGCGCCAAGGGCAATCAGGAAGAGCGACGGCAACAGCCACGCAACGATCGCCAGAACGGCGAGCACCAGGTTGATCCCGAGGATCATCGAGCTCACCTGCGCATGACTTCGCCCAGCCTGGACCATTCGCTGATATGCGTGACTGTGGTGTGCCTGGTACCAGCGTTCGCCGTTCCCGATCCGACGGAAGAGCGTGACAGTTGCGTCAAACACGAACGCGCCAAGCAGAAGAACCCAGATGAGCACAGGCACCGCCCCCGCGTTCTCGGACGCAATCGATAGAACAGCGAAGAGGTAGCCGAGGGTGCCGCTCCCAACGTCACCCATGAACAGTCTTGCAGGCGCCCAGTTGAGCGGCAGAAAGCCCGCATTTGCCGCCGCGATGAGCAGAGAGATCAGAGCCAGTCCGGGGTGACCCATCGCCGCCAGCATGAGACCGCCAATTGTTCCGGTACTGACGGCCTCGCCGGCCGCCAGCCCGTCGATGCCGTCAATGAAGTTGTAGAGGTTGATCGCCCACAGTATTCCGAGGAGCCCAAGGATCGTGCCCACAAAACCAAGATCAACGCCAGCAACGCCAATGCTGAGCCTCGGCATGCCGCGAAGCCAATAAATGGCCCACACCGCCGCTGCGACCTGGACTGCAAACCGGATCCGCGCAGCAACGTCGCGGTGATCATCGATCCAGCCGACAGTGGCAATCATCGCCCCGCCGCCGGCCAGCGCGAGAGTCAAGTCAAGAGGAATCCAGCGCATGATACCGGCGATTACCACGCCGCCCAGCACCGTGATGACGATCGCGAGACCTCCCCCGCGAGGTGTGGGCGACGAGTGCGAGCTGCGCTCGTTTGGAATATCCACCAGCTTGTCGAGTGCGTACAATCGCACTCTGCTTGCCAGAAGCCAGCTCAATAGCGCGGCAGCAGCAAGAAAGATCGCGCCCTGCAAAATCATGCCGAGCGTTCCCTTGTTACCAGAGAACGCCGTTGGTCAGCCGAAGCTTCCTGCTGATAAGTCCCCAGAGTCTGGGACACAGTCATCTCCCGAATCTGGAAATGTCGATGAAGGAACCGGGCCGTGCTGATGCGAAATCGTAGGTAAGATGGAGCGCCGCAATTCGCAAGAGCAAGACCCGATTCCTGTCCGCGTCTCGCAAGGCAGCCTTCAGACAATCAGACACCGCGCTCGACGACGTCGCAGACTCGCTCGCACGCGGCGACCTTGCCGCCGCCTCGTGCAATCACCTCGCGCGCGCGCCTGCCCTTGCGTTGCAGCTCGGCCGGTGCCATCCGCAGTATCTCGCGCAGCACTCGCTCGGCCCCATCAACGTCACCGTGGCCAACGTGCCAGCCGATGTCATTGGCCTTCAGAATATCAGCGATGTGATTCTCAGCTGGACCAACGAGCAGAATCGGCCGAGCCACGGCCATGGCACCATAGATTTTGCTGGGATGCACGATCCCCCTCACGTCCTCGCCAACTGTAACGACATGCACGTCGGCGGCCGCGAGGGAGTGCCTCAATGTCTCCCGCGGCTGATAGGGAATCGAGCGGATGTTGTGTGAGCGCGCCTGCTCCACCTCTTTCTTTCCAACACCGCCGCCAACGAACAGCAGCACGAGACGCGACTCGTCACGAAGGCGCTTGCCCGCCTCGATGATCGTGGTAAGCGGGTTCGACGGTCCGTGATTGCCGCTGTACATCACGACGAGTTTGCCCGCTAGTCCGTGCTGTGCTCTGAACGGATTCTCGTCATGAGGAACGACCGCGGCGGGATCTTCTGCGGGCCACGGGGGGAGGACAACGAGCTTGTCCGATACTTCCATTTTGGAGTTGATTCTCTCGGCCATGAAACGATCGAGGACTATGACGTCCCGGGCACGGCGCAGCACTACCCTGTTGATAGCGTCGAATACGCGAACAGGGACGGAGCGGGGCGCCAGCAAGCCAAGCGCAATCATCTGGTCGGGATTGACGTCCATCACCCAGTACTTCACGGGCACTCGGCGTATCAGGCCGAGAAAAATTGCGGCCAGCGGCCCCATCGGTGGCGAGGTGCTGACCAGTACGGCGTCAATTCCCCTCGTGAAAGCAGCGCGCAGGACTACCTGCGTCACGAAAAGCGCTCCGCCGAGGAGACGAACTCGAATCGATCGCTTCCCGAATGACGAGAATCGAAGCCTTCTTACTTCGACCTCGTTGATAGTTGACCGCCGGGGGTAGGCGAGGGACGGGTCATCGTAACCGCGATCGGCCGTGTATACTATGACGCGATGGCCGCGGCGAACCAGTTCCTCGGCAACATCCGCCACATGCTGCCCAACCGCTGTCGGATCGGGGAGATAGGCCTGGGAGATAACGACAAATGTGCGACGAGTACGCATTGCGACCTGCTACATTATGCCGCGTTGTTGGCACCGCAACCGGGAAACGCATTATGCCTCGTCGTGTCGAGAACTGGAACAGGGTCGGCTGGCAATTCTGAATGGCTGGTGACGCTATCCTGATGTTGGAGGTGCTCGTCGTATCGGCTGTGTGGCTTGCCCTCTCCTTTTTCCTCTGGGGCGCGGGGCGCCTGGTGCGGAGGGTGCTCACGCCCGGCGCCGGGGACAGTGACCCTTTCCTGGACTGGTGGATTGGGTGGGGGATCACGGTCGCCGTTCTCACCGCCTGGCACTTCGGGCTTGCAATAACGGTGTGGGCCTTCGTCCCAACTGCGGTGGCCGGCGCGGCTGGCGCGTGGCTCGCGCGCAACGACCTCAAACGAGCTTTCCGGTCCGCGCTTGCTGCGCCGGCAAGCGTTACTGCGCTCGTCGTGCTCGCGTGGGTGGCCATCGCTGCATTGACTCTCCGCCCGGATGGTAATTACGACACGGCTCTGTATCACTTGCCGACTGTTCGCTGGGCGCAGGCGTATCCGGTTGTGCCGGGGCTCGCCAACCTCCACAGCCGGTTTGGAATGAATAGCTCGTTTTTCCTTTTTGGTGCGCTCGTCGAGAGACTGAGCATTTACGGCAGGGATCTTCGTCTGGCTGCGGGCCTTCCCTTCCTTCCCTTGATTATTCAGGGAATCGTGACAGCGCACGTCGTGGTCACGCACAAGCAGAAAATGGATTTGCTGAGATGGTTCCAGGTGCTGATGATTCCGGTGACGATGGGGCAGGCGCGGCGATATGCATCGTCAATGTCGCCTGACGGGATAGTATTCGTGCTCACGGTCGTGTTGACGGCAGAGTTGTTGAGAATCCTCTCCAGCAACGAGCAAATGCCGGATCCGAACGTGTCCAGGGCCGACCTGGATTACCGGGTTTTCGGCGTGGTTCTGCTCGGGATTATTGGAATGACCGTGAAAGTGAGCTTTGCGATTTTCGGAGTAACCGCCGCCCTGATAGCAATGTGGAGGTGGTGGGCACTGTCATCCCTGATTCCCGGGTCGTTGCGTTCGAGGCGCGGCGGACGATCGGCACGTTTCGCCGCTGTCATCGGCCCCGGTATCGTGGTCGCAGCGCTGTGGATGGCGCACGGTGTCATTCTGAGCGGGTACATGGCGTACCCGTCAACCGTCGGGTCGTTTCCGACGGATTGGCGCCTGGCTCCTTCGGTTCTGCAATCGGACGCCGACTGGATTGCCTCCTGGGCCCGAAGTCCCGGAAGGGACCCGAGGGTCGTCCTCGGAAACTACAACTGGGTGCCGGGTTGGCTCGCGGCCACCTTCCGCGATCGCAACTTCATCGGGATGGTTTTCACTCTCGTCGTTGCAGGCGCAGTACGTGTTGCTTTTCGCCGCCAAAGACGGGAGTCGACGAATCCCGTCCCGCCTGCTTCGCTGTTTCTGATCCCATCTCTGATTTTCTGCGGAGTCTGGCTCGTCGTTGCACCTGCAATCCGGCTGGCACTTGGACCGCTCTGGGTGATTGCGGTGGGCACGCTGGCGCTTGCCTTTGCTCGCGCCCCGAACGCGTGGCTGAACGAGCGCCGAATACGAATGGGCACTCACGGCGTCCTTGCCGTCATGCTTGGTGCAGCCTTCACGCTTGCGCTGAGTGAGTCGGGGTGGTCGCCCCCGTCCTACCCTATGGAGCCGGTGAAGACGCTGTCAGGCCTGATTGTGAATATCCCAGTGTTGAGTGATCAATGCGGGGATGCACCATTGCCCTGCAGCAGCAACCCGCCGAACCCCCATCTGGAGCTCAGGCGTCCTGGGTCCCTGGCCAGCGGCTTCCGGATAGCGAAGTAACGCCGGCGGCCGTCGAAAAAAAATCCTCGACGGCATCGGCGACGACTTTCATTTGAAGAACGTCCATGCACGACGCACCAGGAGGCTGCACGCACTTTTTTTGAACGCATGGACGACAGGAAAACGGCTCAGCGATAACGTACCGCGCGTGTGGGCCCCACGGCGTCCAAAGCTCTGGCACCTGAGGGCCGAACAGAGTCAGCGTAGGCGTACCGATAGCGGCTGAGAGATGCCCGACGAACGAGTCCACGGCGACGACCAGATCGGCGGATGCAACCCGAGAGGCCAGCTGCTCGATGGTTCCGCTCCACTCCTCTTCATCATCGAGGACTGAAGGTCTCCTCCCCGGCTCTCGAATGAAGACGCAACGCAGGCCCATCGCGCGCAGAATCGAGGCAAGCTGCTGCCACTTCTCGGGACTCCATTCTCTCAACAGTCCCCCGACTCCAGGCGAAAGAAGCACAATAGGCGGCGCCGTCGGATCTTTCGGCGGCCCCGCCGGAACCTTGATCCATGGCCACTTCGGCTCAGTTCTGGGAAGGCCAAGACGGTCCTGAAGCTTCCAGAACCAGTCTCTCCGTCCGACAAACATGTGAGTCGTCAAGCGGCCCCAGAGCCGCCCCCAGTTCCCGAAAGAAAGGCTGGACAAGGTTCGTCGCCCAGCGAGCGTTGCGACGACGATGTGCCGGAGATCGCCACGCGGATCCGCAAGAAGCGAGTCTCGGGCGAGTGAGCGAATACGCCTCGCGGCGCGCGGCAGCCCATTGAGGGTGTAAAAGGGCCGCTTGTACCAGCCGCGAGCGTCCCACGGAACCGCGAGCTCGATCAGGCGAACGCCGATGGAATCGAAGAATGGGAACTCCCTCGCGATTCCGCCCACGACGACGGAGATGGGAAGAGTCGGCGCCTGTTCCCTCAGGGCAGCCAGCATCGCTCCGAGATAGATCAGGTCGCCGAGGCAGAAGGAGTCATGGATCACGACGCCCTCCGGCAATCGACGGCGTGCTCGGCTATTGTCCTCCGTGATGGTGACTTGTTTCTCGAGTAGCAAATGGCTCACTTTGACGTGGTCGCGCCGCTCAGTTTCCGCTCAAGCAAAATAAAGGCAGTGTCGCGATTTGGATACAATTTGCTGTGCCTGTTCACGCAACCTGATACCGGAGAGAACCGCTGACGGCCACCACCAAAATCCTCGTTACGGGAGGCGCGGGATTCATCGGTCGACGCCTCACGGAGCGACTCCAATCGGACGGTCACTGGGTTCGCTGGCTCGATAACCTCGATCCGCAGGTCCATGGCGCTGACGCAGCCGAGGATCCGGACTATTCCAGACAGCCGGCCGAAATGCTTCTGGGAGACGTTCGTGAGCGCGATGACTGGGAAAAAGCGTTGGACGGCATGGATGCCGTAATACACCTCGCTGCCCAGACCGGTACCGCTCAATCGATGTACCGAGTCGCCGATTACACGAATGTGAACGTCGGCGGGACGGCATTGCTCTGGGATATTCTCGCAAACGAGAGGACAGGAGTAAAACGGGTGATGGTTGCGTCCTCTCGGGCAGTCTATGGTGAGGGCGCCTACAGGTGCCTCGGTGAATGCGGACTCGTTGTTCCTGAGCCTCGTTCGAAGACGCAGCTCCAGCGTGGAGAATGGGATCTTGCCTGCCCGGTCTGCGGCGAAGCGGCACGCCCGGTTGCGACTCCGGAGGCCAACGCTGCGCACCCCGCATCGCTCTACGCCTCCACAAAGCTGGCGCAGGAGACCATCTCGCTCACAATGGGACGCGCGCTGGAAGTCTCGACTGTCGTTCTCCGTCTACAAAATGTCTACGGGCCAGGTCAGTCGCTCCGCAATCCCTACACCGGGATCATCTCCATTTTCAGCAATCAGATGCGACAGAATCTGCCGGTCAACATTTATGAGGACGGAGCCGAGACCCGCGATTTCGTTTATGTGGACGATGTCGCCGATGTTTTCTCGCTCGCGATGACTATCACGACCTCGCCGCTGCTGGTCAACGTCGGCAGCGGCTTTCCCACCCGCCTGATCGATCTCGCAAAAAGTCTCCGGGATGCCTGGGGAAGTACGAGTACGATGACAGTTTCCGGCGACTTTCGAGCAGGCGACATCCGCCACAACTGGTCCGACAACAGCCTGCTGAACAAGTACGTGCCCGACTGGCAGCCGACTCCGTTGAGCATCGGCTTGGAAAAATTCGTCGGATGGGCAAGGACCGAGTCAGAATTTGCAGATCGGTCTCAAGCCGCCGCGCACGAGCTGCTGGCAAGGGATCTCGGATACCAGCGTGCCGCTAGTCCGCAATGAGTAGATCACAGGTGGGTGCGGTCGATCTCTCCGTGATCATCGCAAGCTACAACACGAATGACTTGCTGCGTGAATGCCTGCGATCGATTTACGATACCACGAGCCGCATAAGCTTCGAGGTGATTGTCGTCGACGACTGCTCGGCGGACGGCAGCGCGGACATGGTGAGCGAGCTTTTCCCCGAAGCTCGCGTTATTCGCAACGCGACCAACCTGCGCTATGCGAAGGCGAACAATGCCGGCCTCGAGGTCGCGCGAGGCCGTTACGGGTTGTTGCTGAACAGCGATGTCTTGGTGCGCCCGGGGGCCTTCGAGACGCTTGTGGAGTTCATGGATGAGCATCCGGACGCGGCAGCCGCGGGACCGAGGCTGATAAACCCCGACGGCTCGGTGCAGCACTGCATCCGAAGCTTTGCCAAACCGTTTGCGATGGCGTTGCAGTCGCTGAGCCTGCACAAAATCTGGCCAGGTAACCCGATCACCGACACGTACTACAACACACGTTTTGACTATGAAAAAGTTCAAACTGTGCAGAGTATCGGGACAACCAGCTTCATCATTCGGCGAAGTACGTGGGAGACGTACGGGATGCTGGACGAGCGGCTGACGCTTGCGTTCGTCGATCTTGCGTACTGCCATATGCTGGGACAACACAAGCAGAGCATTTATTACGTGCCCGATGCTGTAGTGCTTCATTACAGCGGGCAAAGCATAAACAAGGATGGGCTGAGAGAGATACGACTCATGCACCGCGAGCTGCGCAATTTCTACGACTTTTACATCGCGACGCAGCATGGTTACCTGTCGCGGATGCTTATCCGCGCCGGCATCTGGATGCGCGAAAAGGTGAAACTTCTCGAGTACCAGGTGAGCGGCGATAAGCGTGTATTCAGCACACCCGGCATCTCGGCGGGCGAGAATATCCGAAAGCGATGATCCTCAATGGCAGCCATCATGTCGCGCGGACAAGATCGTAGCGTGAAGAGATATCTGGTGACGGGCGCTGGTGGCTTTATCGGACGAGTCCTGTGCGAGCGGCTGGAGCGGGAAGGCGCCCGCGTCTATCGTCTTTCGCGCAACGCTGCAGGGTCGGATGCCATCGCAGCCGACCTTGGCCGCGACGCCATTCCGGAGCTCGATGATGTGCGGCTGGACGCCGCGTTCCATCTGGCGGCGCGCGTACACATCGTGGACGATGGGCATGACGCAGAAGCCGAGCATACTCGTGTAACCGTCGAGGGCACTCGAGACCTGCTGCGAGCCGCGTCCGATGCGGGGGCCGGAGCCTTCGTTTTCTTCAGCACGTGCGCTGTGATGCCCGAGGGCTCGTCCTCCGCAATGGACGAGACCGCCTCGCCGGAGCCGACGACATCTTATGGCCGCGCCAAACTCCGGGCCGAGGCGCTCGTGCTCGACATGAATGGAAAAGGCGGCATGAGGACCGTTTGCATTCGACTGCCGATGGTTTACGGCCCGGGCCACAAGGGTCCTCTGGCAAGGATGATCAGGGCCATCGATCGCGGCGTTTTTCCTCCGCTGCCCGAGTACCCCGGCAAGCGCAGCCTTATCCACGTTGAGGACGCGGTGCGCGCGGCTATGCTGGTCGCAGCGAAGCCCGAGGCGGCCGGCAAGGTTTACATCGTCGCAGAGCCGCGCGCGTACTCGTCACGCGAGATTTACGAGATCGTGCTCGAGTCGTTGGGGCGTCGGCCACCGGCGTGGGGGCTGCCGCGCGGAGTGCTCGCCACGGCCGCGGTGATCGCGGATCTCGGTGAGCGCCTCACAGGGCGAAGGATTCCGTTCAATTCGGCGGCGTTGTCCAAGTTGTCGCGACCCGCGGTATACAGCGCCGTGAAGATCGAGCGTGAGCTCGGCTTCAAAACGCAGCGCAGCTTTGCTCTCGCGGCCCGCGAACTGGTCACCGGCAGGCAGGCTCGATAAGCGCAAATAGACGGCTCGATCAGTAGCCCACAGTTGCCGCTCGGGGCGTTGGCCTGCTCTCTGGTCTGACGGCGCTGGAGCTTGGGCTAGCCCACTTGAGCCTAGAGATGAAGTGCATGCCTGCGTAGGCCCCGCCAATTACGGCAACCGTGTAGAAGATCCCTCCGAAATCGCCACGGTTGAAATCGACCACCATGGCAAACGCTATGAGATAGAGACCAGGCCGAACGTCGGCATCCCGCACTAGCTTGACCATCAGCAATGACACGAGGCACAACGCGAGAAACGGCCCAACCCAGCCGAAGTTTATGAATGCTTCGGTGACCGGTGTGTAGGCATAGCCCATAAGCGCCGTGTAGCCAAAAGCGTCGCGCAGGAAAGTCAGAGAAAGGCTCTCCGGCTTACCAGACCAGATTGCCCTCGGGACGAACAGGACCGGAGCGTAAAAATATGTCCAGCCAAGCTTGAGTGGCCGATTCGCAGTCACGTAGAAGATCAGTGTCTGTATCGGCGTAACGAACTCGTTGGTCTCGAGCAGAAGCTTGAGTGGTCCCTGTGCCGCGAGACTTGGGTGCTGGACTACCTGACGGATCAGGGCAATGAGGAGGAAGAAGGAAAAACTCAAAAATCCCAGGACGACCGTCCCAAGGCGAATCACCGAGCGGCGGCGGGTGGCGATCAGCCCCGCACCGAATACCGCCATGGGAAGGAATTCGCGCCTGTTTCCAAACGAGACCTGAATCAGGATGTACGCTGTCAGGGTAACTACGAGCAGGATTCGTGCGGGCCGGCTGAGCCGCGACCACCCTACGAACATGAACATTGTCGCACCGCTCAGGGCGAACTGCGCCACCACCCACAGTTGTGTACCAAGAAACTGAGCCTGGGTACGATCTACGCTCAACGAGAGTCGGATCCCCCTCGCATACGCGTAGGCCATTATGAATCCAAAGATGAAAATGAGTAGGGCCAGGTTCGCAGTGTTGGGCCGAATCCGATCGAATGCCGCCGGCGGTATGTCCCGCCACGGCTCCTTAAACCACCACTGCACGAGGTTGAAGCCGGCGAAACCGGCTGCATACAGAAACGCGGCTCCCGCAGTGCCCGGATCGTTTCGGCCGGCGAACGTCACCAGCAGGGGATGCA
This sequence comes from Gemmatimonadaceae bacterium, assembly GCA_039927215.1. Lineage (GTDB taxonomy): Bacteria > Gemmatimonadota > Gemmatimonadetes > Gemmatimonadales > Gemmatimonadaceae > UBA4720. Next base: position 24,832 of record JBDSVO010000245.1, on the reverse strand, counting down.
ATCCGCCGTAGAGAAAGAAAAAAATTACGAAAAGGAAGCGGATGTCCTGAAAAACCCAGTCTCCGTCGATCAGACGAACTAGGCCAAAGGCGAGCGCCGTCTGTCCCACCAAAAAAAGTGTCGCGCCAGAGACCGTCTGGCCGAAACCCGCCTGGACGATTGCTGCCAGATGCGCACAGAACGCGGCGCCGATAAGCAGGCCAGCTGAAGTCGGAAATCTGCGCGTCATGGTTTCTAACATGGGTCAGAAAATACAATTCCGCGGCCGTACTCGTTGGCCGCTTCGGTCAGGCTCCTACACCGACGTGAGATTTGTGCAGCCCGGAGTGAATCCTACCATCATCGACACGCTCGAGAAAATCCAGGAGAGCGGCGCGGTCTCCATGCAACAGCTCCGGCTGCACCTGTTCAAACGTCGCTCTCACGCTCGCCGGATCGAACGTGCGCGCCTCTTCACGAATGCGGTCGGCGAGCTTTTCCGGGTTGTTCTCGTACACCACGAAATTGGAGGAATAGAGGGGCTCGCGAGGACCGTTGGCGCTCTGACTTATCCAATGTGACGAAGCCCAGTACGGGCTCGGCATGTAAATCTTGCTCCCGCATGCCTGAAGCTCGCACACGGGAAGTCCGAAGCTCTCACAGAACGCGAGAAAGTACATGGAGGTCCGCCGGTAGATGGCGCGTATCTCCTCCATCGTGTAACGGCCCTCGAGCACAACGTAATCCACGCCGGCAAGCTCGAGCGCCTCAAGCTGGACTTTGCGGTGCGCGAGGTTATCTGCGCCGTTCCGAACGAAATCGACGAGTACGGAAAACTTTCCCTGCTGATCGGGATAGAGCAATCCATCATCGAGATCAAGTCCGATATGCGAGTACGGGAGCGGCCCGGGTGGCAGGATCAGCTCGCGATCTACCGAGCCCATGAGGTACCAGTCGTATCGCTCGAGGCCGAAAGAACCTCTGTCGAAGATGCTTGCAACCTCACGGCGAAGGGCCGTCTTCTCCCCGCGAAGGAGATACCGGGCCCAGCTGTTGAGCGTCGGTAGGAACACCATGTCGTAATTGACTACAGGCACATCGGGCAGCTTCTCGCGCAGCACTTCGATATTCGGGAATGGACCTTTGGCGAAGCTGCCGGGCACATGAAGCACAACGACTATCAGATCGACGTTCCCAACCCTTTCGAGGAATTCGCCGAACGCGCGCCGGCTCGGGATGAGGCGGAGCGTAGAGCCGGCGAGCGACCTCAGCGAATTTCGGTCTATCGACCGCCGAAGCCCAAGGTGGGCCAGTCCGTCATAGTGAAGAACCGGATCGGCACCGCACGCCTTCAGCATACGGAACAGTCCTTCGGCAAGGGGACGCACGTAGGTCGGCCGGTCGTCGGCGAGAATCGCTACCTTCATTTCGTTACGTTTGGCATGAGGCTACAATCTTGCCGGAGTGAGAGAATCCGGCAACGCGACATCATCTGATATGGACTCTGAAGTTCACCCCGACTGCCTGGCGGAATGGAACTGATCGTCCGCCCGCCCCGGCGGTATCACGTTTCGCACGATACAGTCGTCGAACTGGAGCGAGCAATCCTCGCCGATGCGCGGGTCGTACCAGCCCGATCGAACGCGGCTTTTGACAGCGTCGTGGTTGGTGCGACGCGCCTGCTGGAAAGAGTGGGAACTGACATGGGCTCGCTGCTTCGCATCCGGCGGCGATCAAGCATCGCCGGAACGCCGGCGAGAGACTACCTCGCGGTGATGATGGAGCTCGACGCCGCGAAAGCAGCACCATGGTTCATTCGCACTGCCCGGAGAAGCATCTACGTCTTCGATGCCTGGCCGTCCCGGCATCGCGACATCCGTGCGTTCGTCGAGAGCTGGGGGATCCAGTACGCGTTCGTGTCCTCGAGCCAGGCAGCGGCGCGCCTGGCCGAGCTGTGCGACGGGTGCACTTTCATCTGGGTGCCGGAGGGCATCGATCCCGCACAATACCAGGCGCTGCCGCTCCTCGAGAAAGACATCGACGTCCTTCAGCTCGGCCGAAAGTACGACGCGCATCACACGGTGATCGCGCCGGCGCTGGAGAGCGCGGGAAAAACGTACCTCTACGAAAGCCCAAGAGGCACGATCATCTTTCCCGGGCGCGACGAATTCGTGGCAGGGCTCGCCCGCTCCCGGATTTCGATCTGCGTTCCATCAAACATCACGCACCCCGAGCGCGCTGGGGACGTCGAGACAATGACTGTGCGTTTTCTACAGTCAATGGTTTCGAAGTGCGTGGTACTCGGCCGCGCCCCCGCGGAGATGGTCCAGCTCTTCGGGTACAACCCGGTCGTCGAGATCGATATGTTAAACCCCGCGGCTCAGCTGCTCGACATCCTGAGCCACTACCAAGACTATCTGCCTCTGGTCGAGCGCAATTTCGATGTCGTGACACGCGAGCATACCTGGAGGGATCGGTGGCAGCAGATGGCGGCTGTCCTTCTCCAGTGAAGGGCGGGTCACACGTCGACCGTAGACTTGGAATTCCATCATACAACTTGCAAGCAGCAGGGGGCTCTCACTCGATGACAATCGATCGCCGAACTTTCTTTTCCGTCGCCGGCGGCGCTGCAGTCGGCGGAACAGGCCATGCGCTCAGCTTGCCATTCGCTGCACCGATCGCATTCAATGGCGCTGTTCCGGCTCCAGTCACCAACTGCTGCGGCCTCACCGTGAACGTCAGGGCGCTCCCTTTTTCGGCGACGGGCGATGGGCGCACGAACGACACGGCCGCGATAATGGCCGCCGTGAATGCCGTCGCTGCGGCCGGCGGCGGCGTGATCGATCTGCCCGCGGGCACTTACCTCGTGGATTCACTTCGCATTCCCCGGATTCGCGGCGGCGGCGGCACGATCAGATTCGTGGGCCAGGGCTGGAGCGTCGACGCCGGCGCTAACACGCGCCTCGTCAGCGCGAGTGCGTCACCGATGTTCGTTCCCGCCGGAGCTGCGAACGGTCTCGAGCTTTCGCTCGTGCATCTCGACGGCAACAACCTCGGCACCTACGGCTGGTACGGAAAGGACGGAAACAAAGCGAGATTGCTTAATGTTCTCGTCGACCGCTTCGTAACGTGCGGCATCTATTTCAACCAGGGCCTGTGTGAGCTTCGACAATCGTATGTGCGCGACAACAAGGGAACCGGCGTGCGACTCTACAGTGACAGCTGGATCGCCGGCTGTGAAATCGGGTCGAACAAGGGGGTCGGTTTGATCGTCGCGAGTGGCGGCAACCGCATCACCGACAATCTCATCAACTCCAATGACTCGCATGGCATTCACATTACCGGCGAGTCAGCGAGCAACAACCTCATCAATTCTGTCATTGGTGCGTACCTCGGCGAAAACATTGGACAGAACATTTTGATCGAGGGGAAGTCCGCGGCCGACCGCAATGTCGGGTACACGTCGATCATCGGCTGCTACATTCAGCAGGTAACGGCCAAGAAGGCGGGCGGAATCGGGGTGAAGTCGGCGCGCCAGATACAAATCATGGGACTCAATTATCTGGGCGGTCAGAGCGATACCGGCTGCATCCGGATGGAATCCTGTGATTCCTCGCAGATCATCGGAGTCGCGTCATCGTTTTCGTCGGGCAACATCGTGCGTCTCATCGGGTGCGACGACGTCAGCGTGTCTGGTGTGACTTCACGCGATAACGCTTCCCCGCAAACGAGCATCGAAGACAGCTATGCTGTATCCCTCGATGCGGGATGCCACCGCTGTTCCGTGACCGACCTGCACGTCACCGACGCCCGCTCCGAGTCGCTCGCGCGCGGTGTGAAGAATCTCGGAGCGAGCACAGTTGTTCTTGGCGCTTACTCCTTTACCGGCGCGCGAGACCCGAATTCATTTGGCGACGCGGCGGTAATGACTTACGACATGCAAGCGAAACAGTGGATGACGCGGCCGGGCAGATAGGCGGCGACACGCCGGAAACCTTCATCGAAATCTCAAATAACGTCGTATGCCGACAACGGTGCTGAAGCTTCGAGTCACTCAGGAGGTACCCGATCTTCTTCGCAACAGAGATCGGATACTCGATCTGCTTCCGGATTCCATGGAAGAGGTCACGGTGAAGGATGCAGAGTATCACTCCGATTCGAGAGAGCGGTGGGTCGACAGCAATCAAATGCTCACCGAGCGAAACCTGAGCGCGCATCACCGGGTGATCGACGAGGTGACGAGACAACTGGGGGACCGGGCAGTGATCCTGGAGCTGGCTGGCGGTGTGGGGTTCGATGCCGACCTGTTCCTCCGACGGACCGACAAATTCAGCTGTTATATCCTTTCCGAGCTGTCGCCTTCGATGCTCGAGTACGCCCGGAAGAACAACTCACTCCTGGCTGAGAAACCCGTCGTCTTGTGCTGCCTCGATGCCAACCAGATTCTGATAGGTGACAACCAGGTCGACGTGGTCTACACAGTCGCGGCGCTTCATCACTTCCCTCATCTCGATCGATCCATTGCGGAGATGAACAGGGTTCTGAAGCCTGGCGGGCGCGTTGTGTTCGGGATTGAGCCGAATTTTTTCTGGATGCAGACGCTCACGAGACTGCGGCCGCTGTACCGGAAGCTGTTCCCGGCGAAGGCTCACTCAGCGGCCGATGAAGTAGCGGAGGGATTTGTGATGCGCGATTTCGAGCGCATCGCTGACGCAACCGGATGGGAATTGGAGAAGGTCTTACCTGGTTGGTTCTTCACCGGATTCGCCCACTACGGGCTGGAGAGCATCTTTCGCGCGTTCCGTCTATCCCGTCGTGTCCGCCTTCCGCGCGCAATCGAGCGACTGATGCTGAGCGCTGACAAAGCAGTCCTGGTGCTCCCATTCGCAAGGCGGTTCGCCTGGCATTACACCGTGGTCTTTCGGAAGCCCGAGTCTGCGACGCATCACTAGCCTTCCATGCAACCCGGGCTTATCGCCGGGTTCAAACCTGGCGAGTGCGCGATAGCGGACGTGTAAAAATGCGCCAGGGGTGTTTGACGTCGTCCATCGCCTCATGCGACAGCTGCGCAAACTCCAGGTAGTCGTCCGACTCCCGGTTCCGCGTCAACACCGCTACCAGTTGAGTCCCGAAGGCAATGACGATTCCAATACCAATGCCGATCGCGATTCCAATCAGCGTCTTGCGGGCGCCGCCGTGAGCATCGGGCGCGATCGGCGTCTCCGGTGGCTCGACCACAGTGATGACCGGAAGATCTCTGACCTCTTCGATCTTCGCCTGCTCGTACGACTGCGCCAGCCCGTTGTACAGTTGCTGCCGCATCGACACGGTACGGTTGAGACGGTCGAACTCGAGCTGAAGGCTGGGCGAGCTTCTGAATTCGCGGTTCTCGGTGAGGAAGGATTGCAGGTTTTCTTCCGCCTGCCGTAGCTCCATCTGGGCCTCACTTAGCCGCTTCTCGACAAAGCCGCGCTCCGCTCCCGCCTGGGCCTGGCGGCGGTTGAGGTTGAATCTGTTCACCTCGTCCAGGATGTTCTGCGCGATTTGAACCGCCATGTCCGGTGTTCGAGAGTGAACCTTGATCGTGATTACGCCCGTTCTCGGGTTCGAGCTTTTCTCGACCTGGCCTTTGACAGCATCGACCATCCGCGCCTTCCGGACTGCCGGGTTACTTGTCCGGATTCCGTGTATCTTGTCGATTTTGCCCGTCAGAACGCCCGAATCTGTGCGCATCGTGTACTCGTGGTTGGCGACGGCGGCGAGGAGAGATCGCGACTCGACAAGATCCATATAGAATGCAGACGATTGCCCGCCGTCACCGCCGCCGAGACCGAATTGTTGAGCGATTCCGGAAAGCTGGCTCTGCCCGCGGGCGCCCTGGGGCATGAAGCTGGCCGTAGTAGTCCAGTAAACCGGAGAGGTGTAGTTCTCATACCACGCGTAGAAGCCGGAGAGAATTGCAAGTACAACAATCAGCGCCCGGTACCTGAGAAAGACGCTGAGCAACGAGACTACAGTCGTCGATACACCCTCGGACGGGGATCTCACTATGTCTGCCTCCCACGAAACGGGCGGCAGCCCTGGGTCGGTTGGGCGGGGTCGCGGAGTTGTCAAGGCAGGCTGCACTCGGGAAGACGAAGAGAAGTTGCGAAACTTGGGGCGTATTCACGATTCACGCTATCCACGATATGTGGACCTCATGCCCTGGCGCGCGATTCTCTGAAGCTGAGCCAGTTGCCGACGCACATAGTACTTCACCATCCAGCCATTTGCCGAGCCGCGAAGCCCGTGCGCACGCTTGAGATACTGCCAGTGTTTCGACACCAGATAACGTGTATTGCGCCAGGCGAGATACTCCAGCCAAAGGCGGTTGATTCTCTGGCCTCCTGAAGCGCAGATGGGACCGCGCAGATGATAGCATACGGTATTGGGAGTAAAATAGACTTTTGCCCCGCTCGCGTTTGCCGCGAGATAGAAGTCCGTCTCCTCGCGCCACGAATTCCCGGCGTACCATGTGTCGAACGAGAGACGATCGAAGATGTCGCGCCGGATCAAGGCAATCGAGTGTAAATACGGGACGACCATCGGAGCCCGGAACCGCGCCGAAAAATCAGCGTTCATGGAATTGATGTCGAAGACGGACTCGAAGTCGCGTTCGTCGCTTGGCGGATCCGTCAGGCGGTCCTCGGAGAAGTCGCCGGCCACAAGGGCGGTGACGATTCTTCCGGCAATGATCGACGCCTCAAGCGCTTCAGCTTCATGGAGCAGTGTGGCTGAATAATCGTCAGAAAGCCAGACGTCATCTTCGCCAAACAATAGCCAGTCAGTGGTCGTTGCGCCGATTCCGGTGAGACGCGATGCCGGCTGGCCTCGCCGCTCGGCGTGACGCAAGACCTCCACCGGAATGGACCCAGATCTGCCCCGGCGTTCAACCATCGATTGCGTGCCGTCGGTGCTTCCGTCATCGACGATAATGATCCGGGCAACATCGGACTGCCTGAGATATGAGGGCAAAACCGCTTCGAGTGCTTTTACGCGATTGAACGTGGGTATGACGATAGTTATCGAGCCGCTCATCGGGAGACCTCCCTTTGAGCTTCGCTTGCGGCCCGCGAGGCGGGCAAACCCTTGTAACCATCCCAGCCGCCCCTCAGCACGTTGACCGGGATCCGAACATCCCCCTTCACGAGCCCGATGACAGACATCGCAGCCGCCTGAAGCACCAGACGCGCGGCATATCGCGCTCGCCAGAGCGGCTTGTCACCCATCGCCTTCCAGACGAACAGAACGCGGGAGCGCTCGCGCTCGCGCATCTGCAGGTGCAGCGGTGGTCTTCCGACCGCACTAGGGTAATGCTCGACGGTCATCTTGCGGGTCGAGAGCACTCGCCATCCCGCTCTGGCTACGCGGCACGACACGTCGGCATCCTCGTGCCAGAACGCGCCAAGTGCTTCATCGAAGCCGCCAACGCCAGCGATTGCGGAACGCCGGAACGACATGTTGCCGCCTGACAGCCAGCCTGCATCGAGATCGTGATCCGGATGGGTCGTAGGGCCAACGTTGAATCCACCCCAATCGATCTTGTACCGGCTCGACGTGAGGCCGAGGATGCGATACAACGCGTTCCGCGCAGGATTGAAATGTCCGGGATGATCGACAAATCCTCCTACTGCGCCAATCGACTCGTCGCCATAGAAGGCGAGGAGCACACGAACCCAATGCGACGGCAGCCGGACGTCATCATCGAGAAAGGCGACAATCTCTCCCCGAGCCATCCTCCAGCCAATGTTTCTGGCACGGCCGGTACCCAGCCCCTCGGAATACGTCACGCACTCGAGCTGCAGGCGGTCGCCGAATCTCTCCCGCAGCGCATCGGCCGCGCCCGGCGGATACGATTGCAGGACCACGACCACCTCGAACGGGGCCGTTGTGTCCTGCACGGCGAGATCTTCAAGACAGAGCGCGAGGCGGTCGCCGCGCTTGTATGTGGCCACCACGATTGAAAGTCCGACAGGTTGATGCACGCCCCCGGTCACACACCGGCCTCGTCACTCAACCAGTCAGACCGGACCACGAACCGGCGCCACTCGCCGTGGCGAATGAGCCGCGTGTCGTAACGCGCCCGATTTCGACAGTAGAACATGCTTGCGAGATCGAGACGCCACCGTTGGTCACGCGCTGCACGTCGGACCATCGCCTTGGCCAGGCTCGCTCCCGCAAGGAGCGTGTGAGCGAGCACTCGGGCGGCGAGGCGCGGCCTGCTGACCTGCACCGCCTGATAGGCTGTGTAACTGTCGCAGAACCCCTGGTCCGCAAATCTGCTATTGAGGTAGCGCTGGGTCATCCTCGCGGCAGGTATGATGTGGTGCGTTACGGAACCGCCAACATAGGCGAATCGATAGCCGAGCTTGCGTATCTTGATATTCAGGCCAGTCTCGTTGTCACCGGTGAATTTTTCGGCGTTGGTATCGGGGTTGAAGCCGCCGGCCTTCATGAAGGCCTCGCGTAACACCGCCTGGTGGCAGCTGAACACGCCGGGATCATCGTGTGAAATGATCGTCGCTTCACCAAGATCGTTGAGACTCAGCAACTCATTCCGGCAATGCTCGAGAACCCAGCGTGGTGGCTCGGTCTCCCAGCGGGGCAGTATCCGCCCCGTCGCTGATCCCACGTTCGATTCTGGTGCGAACGCGGTGACGATCCTCTCCAGCAGAGCCCGATCGGCGATCATATCGTCGTCGGTGAAGTAAAGGATCCTCCCCCGCGCGGTCATTGCGCCACTGTTGCGCGCGAAGTGAGCGCCACGACGCGACTCGACAATCCCCCGTACGTTGGGTGCACGGCTCCCCATCGTCTCGATAACTTCCGGAGTGTCGTCTGTTGACCCGTTGTCGACGATGATGATCTCGAGGAGATCCGGCGGATAGGACTGCGCCAGAAGGCTCTCAACTGTCGTTCGCAGTGTAACCGACCGGTTGAAGGTCGGGATGATGACCGATACGAACGGCAGTGTCTCTCCGTTCATGTCAGTGCCTCGATCACCTCTCGGAGGCGATCATTGAACTGCAGCGGGCCCCACTGCTGAGCGTGTTGTCTGCCTCGTTCCGCAAGCGTTGCGCATAGACGATCGTCGGTCCAGAGTCTCTCCAGACACTCGTGTAGCTCGTCTACCGAATGGGGATCAAACAAAAGTGCGGCATCACCCAGTTGATCGGGGATTCCGTAGATGCGGGAAGTGGCCACCGGGCATCCCATCGCGAACGCCTCGAGGGGCGGGATATTCGTTGGGCCGAAGAACGTTGGCATCACAAGAGCGCGTGCACGACGGTACAGTTCGGGCATGTCACTGTCCGGAACGTAACCGAGAAACAGAACGTTCTCGACAAGGCCGTGGTCCTGCACCATCTGTTGAACTCTTTCGAATCCGTTCCGTTCCTGCCGCCCGACGAGCACGAGCCGGACGTCGGGATGCGAATCCCGCATCCGGGCCAGCGCAGAAATCAGCGTGGGGTGATTCTTGTGAGTGTAGAACTGGGCCGGATAAAAGAAATACTTCGAAGGCACCGAATAGCGTTCCACAACGCCGGCATCGGCCTCTGAAGCGTGGTCGTAAATGTATCTTGGCGGGATGAAAGGCAGGACGAAAACCTTGCTGGGATCAACGCTGTACGATGCCTCGAGTTGCTGTTTCCCGACTGGAGAATCCACAAGTATCCCCTTTGACCACCGGCAGGTTTCGGAGAAATGGAACTCACGGGCGGCGTATTCACCGTTTTCGAAAACCTCTGAATACGACGGCTCATACCGGTGCATCAGATCGTGCACGCTGCCCAACGCCGGAACTTCCGCCCTGAACGCGTGGCGCTCGTGACTGGGGAAGATCCAGAGATCGCATTGCTCGGCGACGAGTGCGCGCATGCTCGCGTCGAAAGGCGCCGCGTACTTCCGCCAGGCCCAGACCGGCAAGCCGGCCTCGTGCCAGATCCTGTTCATCAGCCGACTCCACAGTGAATCGTGCAGCTGCAGTGCTCGCCCTCGGCCACGAATGAGCTCGAGCCAAAAGGGATCGTAGTACGCAAGAACAACTGAGTAGCTATCGTCGGGCAGCTGAATGGCGGCCTCGAGTAGGGCTTGCGTGTATTGGAACTGTCCACCCTCGGGGCGAGCAGTGAGAAGGACGCCGATCTTCTTCATTCAGCTACAAGATACAATCAGGAGGGAACGCGGCGGATGAAGCACAGCATTCTGCATTCACGCGCGTGGCTTCCTGACCCGCCAGATCTTTTTCCACGTCGCTTCTGCAAGGCTCGGCAATCCGCGCAGCAAGCGCCGGTTGTGACGCGTGTCAAAAGCAGCACCGCTCGAGAGAATCTTCCCTGCGGCGCTGAATTCTCCGAATCTGAGGGCATTCGCAGCGTGGAGCAGACACCTTTCCGCCTCCCGGTCCAGCGCCTCGTCGCGTAGATCGCTCAACGAGGAATGCCGTTTCCAGAAGTCCTCGAGGAGACGATAGCGCTCGAGCGCCTCGGCGCCGCCTCGCCGCGCGATCAGGCTTACCGTGGTGGAGTGGATGCGGCAGAAATTGAGCGGTTTGGCCACGTACACCATATCTGATCTCGCAAGGACGTCGACATAGAAACGCCAGTCTGCTGCAAGGCGGAACCGCGTATCGAAACCACCAACGTCGCGATACAAATCAGCTCGAACAACGACCGCACTGGCATTAGCAATCGTCGTATCGAGCACCAGTTTTCGGATCGCCTCCGCTCCCGACATTGTCAGACTACGGGTCCACGTGGGAGAGAGAAAAAGTCTGTTGCCGCGCTCATCGACAAACCAGGATTGAGCGAATGCTATCCCCACCGTCGGTTGCTCTTTAAGGCACGTCAGCAGCTCCGCCACCAAATCCGGGGCGCAATAATCGTCGGCGCCCGCAAACCACAGGTAACGTCCGCGGGCCATCGCTGCAGCCTCGTTCCATCTCTGGTAGACAGATCCGCTGTTTACCGTGCAATAAACCGCCCGCACTCTTGGATCGTGCGAGAAGCTCTCAATAACTGAGCGGCTGTCATCGGTTGATGCGTCGTCGATAACGATGACTTCCATGTCCTGATACGTCTGATCGACGATGCTTTGCAGGCGCGCTTTGAGGAATCGCTCGTAGTTATAGCTCGGGACGATAACGCTGACGGTCGGAGTGTTCTCGATCATGAGCGTTTCATGCGCGCGCGACGAAGCAGGCCGACCAGGTATGAGGGTTGGGCGCGCGCTCTGTCATCCACTCGTGCGACGCCACCAGGGACAATCCGTTCTCAGCCAGTAGAAGCTCCACCTCAGGCTGGAACAGGTAACGCATGCGGTGTGTTTCGCGCAGTGTCTCGAACTTCGCCGTCTCTCGATCGTGGATGAGCACCGTGTAGTTGACATCCACGATGTTGTTTGCCCAGTCCATCGTCGGCTCGGCGATCCGCGTGACAGACAGCGCGTCATCTTCGAGTCGCCTGACGGTCACGGCCGGCCGCTCGACAACTACGGCCGGCCCGTACCAGCAGTCGAAGATAAACACGCCGCCTGGATCAAGGTGCTCTCGAGCGGTGGCGAATGCCGTCGTCAGGTCCTCATTCGACGTCTGGTAGCTCATCACGTGAAAGAGCGAGATCACCGCGTCGGCTTTCTCGCCCAGGCGGACAGAGCGGGCATCACCCTGCGTGAAGCGCAGGCGCGCCCGAATCTCCGGGTCGACCGAATCTAGGCTCGCTTCAGCGGCCTCCAGCATGCCGGCGCTCCGGTCGACGCCGTGAACCAGCAGACCGAGCGCGGCAAGCTCGCGCGCATGGCCTCCCGTGCCGCACCCTATCTCGATCGCCTTCCGAGCTCCCGGCGCGTGCCGCTCCATGAGCGCGGCGACGTATCGGGCCTCGCTCGCATAATCCTTATTCCGATAGAGAAGGTCGTAGTAGCGCGAGTAGGCTTCGAAGACGCTCAAGCCAGAATCCGCCGCACCGCCTCAGCCACGCGCACCATATGGTCATCGGTGAGTGCGAGTCCGCTGGGAAGATAAAAGCCGCGACGCGCTATCCGTTCTGCCTCGGGATACCGCTCACCGGCAAAAAATCCCATCCGCTTGAACACCGGCTGCTCGTGCATCGGCCAAAAAAATGGCCTGGTGCCGACGCCAAGCTCGGCGAGACGCCTCATCGCGCCGGCCGCGTCGAGGGGAACATCGTCGTCCAGGACGACGCCGAACACCCAGTTGATGTTGTCAGCGTATTCAGTGCACGCCACGGGAAGCTGAATGCGATCGACATCAGCGAGCAGCGCCATGTATCTCGCGAACGAATGCCGCTTGCGCGCCACGAATTCATCGAGGCGCTCGAGCTGCGCCACGCCCACCGCCGCCTGGAGATTGGTCATTCGAAAGTTCCAGCCCAGCTCTTCGTGAACGAACCGTCGCTCCGGGGCGAAGCAGAGATTGCGAAGCGACCGACACCGCTCGGCGAGAGCGTCGTCGTTCGTTACGATCATTCCGCCCTCACCGGTGGTGATGTGCTTATTGGGGTAGAAACTGAAAGTTGACAGATCGCCGAATGACCCGCACGGCAAGCCGCGATACGTCTGGCCAATCATCTCCGCAGCATCTTCGATTATGCGCAGGTTGTGACTCCTTGCTATGTCGAGCACGGGATCCATGTCCACAGGTAGCCCATAGAGATGGACAACCATGATCGCCTTTGTTCTCGACGTGATGCGCGACTCGATGCTGGACGGATCCATGTTCCACGTCGCAGGGTCGCAATCCACAAGAACCGGTGTGGCCCGCTGCCGGGTGATAGCCGAAGCGCAGGAGATAATCGTGAACGTCGGCATGATCACTTCGTCGCCCGGCTCGAGGCGGAGCGCCGCCGTTGCCGCGTCCAGCGCGGCAGAACCATTGGAGACGGCAATTCCATGCTCTCTTCCCACACGCGCCGCGAATCTGGCCTCTAGCTCGCGGACGAACGGACCCTCGGACGAGATCCATCCGCTGTCGATGCACTGGGCGAGATACATCTTTTCGTTTCCGTCGAGAACCGGCTCGTTGACGGGAATGAATTCGCTCACCCGCCGTTGCCCAGCCCGATGTTCACCTGGTCGGAAGAAATGCCGTCGAAGCGCGTCTTGTCCTGATCACCGGCGTAGGGGCCCTGCTTCACCTCGATCATCTCGATCTCTTCCAGCACCTCGAATCCATGACCGCCAGTGGCGAGGAGAATCACGTCACCGCCCTGAAGGATACGGCTCTCGATGTAGTTCCGATCGTTATCGTAAAAATCCACACGAAGGCGCCCGCGCTTTATGAAAAGCACTTCCTGCGTGTACTGGACGCTCCGGCTTACCGGATTGTGGATATGAGGATCAATAACCTTTCCAGCCGGGTGCCGCATGTATGCGAGCTGCTGGGAGAGCTCGTTGGGGGTGAAGAAATGGATTCCCGGCTGGTCGAAGTTGTGCGAGACAATCACTGCGAGTAGCTGGTCGCCGACTTTCAGGCTTTCGATCATGGGCTACAAGATACAATCACGAAATTTGAAAAGGTGGGGATTGCTGCGCGGAATCAGGTTGTCCCGTCTTTTGCCGGAGCCCACCCGTCGGGCATCGAATAAATTCTGAAAGAATCTCGCTCCCAGACGGGATTGAATCCCGCTGGGACGGGCAGTGCGGACGCCGGAACCTGCGGGAACATGAAAACCAGGGCGCACGGGCGGAAATTGTCACCGGCAAGTCGACCCTCCAGTTTAACTGTTTCGTTGCCTACGAGGACGTGCCGGATGCGAATCTGCCGGCCGACGCGCGCAGCGCGTGCCTGCAAGAGCGGCCAGAGCTGATACTCTTCGCCATCTCCGCGTAGCCAGACGCCGATATCATAGCACCCTACACCCGCCAGATAGTCTGCAGCGTCCCGGTAAGTGCGATAGGGCGGATAGTTTTCCGCAAAGTATTGCCGCTCCCTCGGAATGGAGTAAATGGGTATCCGCCACACCAGAGGTCGCGGAGGATTGAGGACGAGGGCAGGCAGGACACCGAGCATCATCAGCCCGACGATCGCACCTCGCACCAGGGGACGCGCCATCGATTCGAACGCCACGCCAACTGCACCTGCACCAACCGCGAAAAGCGGAACCCAAAGTCTGGAATGCCAGGGCTGCCATCGCAGGAAGAAGCTGAACATCAGAAATCCTGTTACGACGGCGACAAGAAGGAGAAGCGGGGCGGTATCCTTTCGCCTGGCCCTCCACCCCAGAATCAGCAGCGAAGCCGCAATGAGCAGGACATGAATCGGCGCGCCAGCAGTCACCTCTGCGTACTCCATCCGCACGGGTCTATAGCGCAATCCCGGAAAGGTGGTTCGTGGATCATCAGCGCTCACGCCAAGGAATCTGTGGATTCCAAGGACCCAGCTGTACAGCGAGAGATTGGCACGCGGCGATCTCGTTCCGAAATGGAGCGATGTGTTCCGTACTACGTTCGAGACGAAGCCAGCCGAGAAAAACGCCGAGTTTACCTGGCCGTTCCCGCCGGTAGGTCCAAGAGGACTATCGTACGTCGCGAGGTTGCGCGCCGCGTGTGGTGCATTCAAAGCGAGTGCTAGGAGTCCGGCCACCACACAGCTGCCGATCGCGCGGAGCGGTTCGCGCCGCATGGTGGCTACCAGATACCAGAGGACGAACGGCGACAGAAAAACGAACGCAGTTGTCTTGGTTAGTATTGCCAGCCCAATGGCTGCGCCGAGCAGGCAGGCCGACCACAAGCTTCTGGCCTCTCTTATGTCGTTCATCATTTGAAGGCCAAGCACGACAGCGCATCCGAACCAGAACGCCGCAATGAGCTCGACCTGCGCGCCGGACGCCTGTGCGACGGCTGGAGGAAGAAGCGCGAAAAAAAAAGGGGCGAACAGCTGGCCTCTTTTCTGCGCTCCGAGCTGCTTCGCCACGACGCTGGCGAGAATGATGTCACCAAGATAGGCAAGCCACTGTAGAAGGGTCACCGAGCGGTCGCTTCCGGTTAGCAGGTGGCCATGCAGGACGACGAACTCACCTCCCGGACTCGGCCAGAGCTGACGCCTGATGTGTGTCGGATAAAACGCAACGCTTTGGTCCTGAATCCAGTGCATCACGCGCGGCAGGTGGTAAACCATGGAATCCTCGGTCGCCGGCGCAGCGAGCAGTGCGAGTGCCAGAGTTACCCCAGCAACGCCGACGATTGCGATCATCTGCGTGAGAGAAAGGGCGTCGAAATCACCCCGCCAGAGGTGCCCGCCAGGCGTCGCTTGCTTGTCCGTCTTCTGCCCGCGGAACATCCAGATGAGCGCGACAGCGAGCACTATCGCCCAGCCGGCGGCTAGAGCCCATTTCGTCACGAGAGTCAGCGCACTCAGAAGCTCGGTCAGTGATACGAGAGCCACTCCCCACAGGACCGACCCGCGCACGATCGCGTCACGGAAACTGGCACCGGGCGCACGCTGCCCGAGGATGAGTGCGATGAGGGCTGCGAGCGGCAGGAGTATCACGCGTCAGGCGGCACGAACGGCCCAGGTCGAATCATGGGCGCAAGATACAACGTCGAGTCGACAGAGCGTCTTCGGCAATGCTGACGCGATTGTGAGGGGCGACTGTGAATCAGCTATCCCGAAGTGGCGACCTCTATCCATATTTTTCAACTGAACATGACCGACAGCGCTTCTGCGAAGTCCACGCCTCTTTCTTCGAACCTGGCTGATTTCAGTCGCTCGATGGCTTCAGGTAATTCCCGTTGTCAAGGAATTCCAGAATCTTCTGACTGACGAATGCATGGCCTTCCGGAGTCCAGTGACGTCCCTGGCTCGGGTATGTGAACTTATTTGTCAGCTCGACGTACGGGATCCCTTGATCGTTGAGGAAACGCTCGAGCTGCGGAGTGGCACGCTGGACACCAACGAGAAACCTTGCTCCTTTCGATTCGATGAACCGGTGCATGCTGCCGATTATTGCATTCGTTGGACTCGTGCGCGCGATATACTCGGGCGGAGAGGTTGCATTGAAATATGACCGTGCAGCCACCCTCACCAGACTGGATCGAGCGAGCAAGGTATGCTGAGCAAAGAAGTAATTCTCCAATTTTGGAACCGGAACCCCTCGTAACCTCAGGGCGACGCCGTCGACAGTGAAGTACGGCTTGTAATACCTTCCGTATCGGACGTTACGGGCGTTGTCATCGTAGTCGTTGTCCCCGTCGAAAACGAGAAACACAATCTGCGGACGGTAGAAATCGTAGTGCCGTCTGAGTAGCAGAAATTCCTGATCGGTGCCGTATCCACTGATGCCCAGGTTGTAGATGGACCAGTCGGTGAGGTTTGCCCGCAGTTTCTCTGTAAATCGCTCCGACCGCTCGGCATCGAAGCCCCAGACGTACGAATCACCCAGGAACATGATGCGTGGGTCTGTACCGACCACATGCTCGACATCTCTGAAGCCCCGGGAATTATGTTCGACTCGAATCGTTCGACTGCCCTTGAACTCTCTCCTGCTGTTAGGAATCGGGAACCAGCCGAGCTCCGAATCGTACCGGTAGGTCAGGTTTCTTTCGTCATGCGTTATCGCAAAGCGTTCCCGGAACAAAATCCCAATCGCCACGTCGGCAATCGCGATCCAAAAAATCGCCCAGGACACGACCAGTAGCGATTTGACCCATTTGGATGCTGTTATGGACATGATTCCTGACTTTACTCTTTCGGGAGCATGCGATCACTCAAAGCGCCCCGATCAAAAAATCGTGTAGATGAACGGCGCCAAGGCCGAGCCCTGCGCGAACACGAGCAGTGTTCCGATCAGCATCATCACGAGGACAATGGGGAGCAACCAGAACTTCTTGCGTAACCGCATATACGCCCACAGTTCTCCGACGATCCCAGAGTTGCGGCCCATGCATGCCCCCTTGTTATTTCGCTTCGAAGTGTCCGAATTGTCGTGCCAGATCGCTTCACCGGCTCGGCGTGCGAAGGCATCACTAGCGCGGTACGCTTGCTATGTCAGTCTACAATCCCTATTCCCTGTTCAACAAGAGGTGACGCCGGGTCACCGCTTGACGGTCCGCGGCGCACTGCGGCCGTGCTAGTATTTGCTCTCCTGGGCCGCCCGCTCAGGCTATCGCGCCATGTGCACCCCGTAGTCACGGAGTATGGTGATGCTTGATTTCGTCGAGCAGAATATCGCCCTGTTCTGCTGTCCGCGTTGCCAGGGAGCCCTCGAGATCCTGAGTGACGGCCTGGAGTGCTCACAGTGCCAGCAGCACTTCAACGTGTCCGGTGGCATCCCGCTGCTATATTGGCCCACCGAGTGGAATCCTTCGAAAAAGGACGTGACCGCGGAAGTGCAGGCGTTTTACGAAGCTACACCGTTCCCGAACTACGACGAGTTCGACAACGTAGGCGGCCTTATGGAAAAGGCACGTCAGGGGCTCTTTGCCAAGCTGTTGGACGAACAGATCCCGTTTGGTACGCGAGTGCTTGAAGTGGGCTGCGGGACTGGACAGCTCAGCAACTTTCTGTCGGTTGCCAATCGCGCGGTGGTCGGCGCGGACCTTTGTCTGAATTCGCTGCGTCTCGGCCAGGAATTCAAGGAAAGGAACCATCTCCAGCGGGCTTGCTTCGTGCAAATGAACCTTTTCCGGCCTGTATTTCGCCCCAGCACCTTCGACCTGGTGATCAGCAACGGCGTTTTGCACCACACGGCCGATCCGTTGCTGGCGCTCAAGACAATCGGCAGCCTCGTGCGGCCGAACGGGTACATTCTCATCGGCCTGTACCACAAGTACGGTCGGCTCATCACCGACGCACGCCGGTGGATTTTTCGCGCATCTGGCGATCGCCTACAGTTCCTGGACCCGAACCTCCGGAAAACGCAGAGCAGCACCGCCAAAAAGCGAGCCTGGTTCATGGACCAGTACAAGCATCCGCACGAGTCGAAGCACACACTCGGCGAAGCCATTGGGTGGCTCGAGCAGGCCGGGTTCGAGTTCGTAAACAGCATCCCGAGCACCGCCGCGTTCAGGTCGTTTTCCGCGGACGAGAAACTATTCGCGCCGCATGCCGCCGGCACCGCTCTCGACCGCTTCCTCGTCGAAGCAGGGATGGCGTTCACGGGAAGTCAACAAGGCGGCTTCTTCATTGTGATCGGCAAGAAGAAACGGCCGGGGTGACCGCTGCTTACCAAAGCGGAATTCGTAGGTGTCCCGCCTAGAATTGCCGTTCGAGGTCGCTCCGCCGCGCGCCGACGCCGCGCGGCACCCAGTAACTCCCATTTGCACTCGGGCGCACAAGCGCGTTCTTGCCCATTGCGCGTCGCGCGAGGCCTATCGGCGTAAACAGGACAAAGTAGATGAGACCCATGAATACTGGCGTCGTCACTTTCGACATCGCGTGCGCAAGTGCCATCCATCCGCGTTCTACCGGTCCGAGCCGGCCAGGTATGACGAGCCCAGCCAGCATCAGCGACCCACCGAGCATGCCGAGGGCGATCACAGAAATGCGTCCCCCCCGCCAGTAGGCAAAGGCCGCGAGCGCGAGAAAAGCGCTCCCCACCACGAGCCCGAACTTGCGCCCCTTGGCCTCGGCATTCGTCTGCGCCACGACGCGTGTCAATCGAGCTGGAATTCGTGTTGCCAATCCTGTGCCTCCTGCCAGTTCGGCTGCGCCGCCTTCTCGAGGAAGAAAGGTCCGAGCACAAGAACATCGATGTGAGTCCGCATGAAACACTGGTACGCATCGGCGGGTGTGCAGACGATCGGTTCGCCGCGCACATTGAACGAGGTGTTCACCAGTACCCCGCACCCGGTGCGCGCCTCAAAGGCGCGGATGAGGTCGTAATAGTCAGGGTTCGTTTCGCGCGATACTGTTTGAATGCGCGCTGAGTAATCAACGTGCGTCACCGCGGGAATGTCGCTACGCACTACGTTGAGCTGGTCGATGCCCCAGAGCGCCTGTTGCTCTTCGCTCATCGGGATCTGCCGTTCCTTCCGCACCGGCGCCACGAGCAGCATGTACGGGGAGTCGCACTTCATCTCGAAATAGTCGTCCACGCGCTCGCGCAATACGCTTGGCGCGAAAGGCCGGAACCCTTCGCGGAATTTTATCTTGAGGTTCATCTGCGCCTGCATGCTCGGACTTCGCGGGTCGCCCAGGATGCTGCGCGATCCGAGCGCCCTCGGGCCAAACTCCAGCCGGCCGTTGAACCAACCGATGATCTGCTCGTCGGCCAGAGCGTCCGCCACGGAATCGAGAAGGGCCCCGCGGTCGAGCCGCGCGTAAACGGCTCCGACGCTCTTGAGGACGTCTTCAATCTCCTCCGGCTCGTAGGCGGGGCCGAGGTATGCCCCGCTCATCCCGTCCTCCCCGGAAGCCACCCTGCGAGGCTGTTTGCAGTGCCGGTGCCAAATCAGTTGCGCGACGCCAAGCGCGCCGCCGGCGTCGCCGGCCGCAGGCTGGATCCAGACGCGCTCAAACGGGCCTTCGCGCAGGAGGCGACCGTTCGCGACACAGTTCAATGCCACACCGCCTGCCAGGCAAAGATTCGTAAGTCCGGTCTCTCGGTGCGCAGTCCTGGCCATGCGCATCATAACCTCCTCGCAAACCGCCTGCACCGAGCGGGCGAGGTCCATCTCCTTCTGCGTCAGCCTCGTCTCAGGCACGCGAGGTGGGCCGCCGAACAGCTCGTCGAATGCCGGGCTCGTCATCGTGAGCCCGGTGAGATAGTTGAAATACTTCTGGTTCAGTCGGAACGATCCGTCTTCTCTAAGGTCGAGCAGCTCACGATAGATGAGATCGACATACGTGGGCTCGCCGTAGGGGGCGAGTCCCATCACCTTGTACTCGCCGGAGTTGACCTTGAACCCGGTGTAATAGGTGAAGGCAGAGTAAAGCAGTCCGAGCGAGTCGGGCCAGTGCATCTCGCTCAGGATTTCAATATCGCTCCCCTGGCCGACGCCGATCGACGCCGTCGCCCACTCCCCAACCCCGTCCATGGTGAGGATGGCCGCCTCGGGGAAAGGCGAGGGAAAGAATGCACTTGCGGCGTGCGACTCGTGATGCTCGGAGAAAAGCAGTTCGCCCTCGTATCCGCCAAGCGATGTTCGGAGATCGTCCGCGGTATACAGCTTTTCCTTAATCCAGAGCGGCCCGGCGGACAGAAAGGAAACGAACCCCCGCGGCGCCACGCCCAGGTATGTCTCAAGGATGCGTTCGAACTTGAGCAGCGGTTTGTCGTAGAAGCCGACGTAGGACAGCTCGCGGGGCGCGATGCCCGCCACACTCAGGCAGTAGTCGACCGCGCGCGCGGGGAAGGCGGCGTCTCCCTTCTTCCGAGTGAAACGTTCCTCCTGGGCAGCAGCCAAGATCACGCCATTACGCACCAGGCAGGCAGCGCTATCATGATAGTAGGCGGAAATCCCAAGAATATGCTGTGCCGACATTCGTGGATGGCTCAGGTAGGGACGC
The DNA here is from genome assembly GCA_039927215.1 of Gemmatimonadaceae bacterium. GTDB lineage: Bacteria > Gemmatimonadota > Gemmatimonadetes > Gemmatimonadales > Gemmatimonadaceae > UBA4720. The sequence continues at coordinate 4,347 of JBDSVO010000245.1, read as the reverse complement.
CCGCGATCCCGTCCCATCGAGCCCCCGAACCGATCTGCCGATCACGACCGAGCGGTCGCGTGGAAAACCTGCGTGGGAGCGCCTCGGGTTCGTCCAGATTGTTGTTGCAGGAATATTCTACACCGACGTCAGACACAACAGTAGTCCAGTCTGGTGTCTCTGAGCAATTCATTTCTGACAAACGAGATGACCGACCTGCCATATACCCGTGGCTCGCGGGTCCGCGCGCTTTCGAGCGCACGCGCGCTGCGAACGCACGAACTCGTCACGCTCGCGGCAGGCGGCAATCCACCGATCTCACCGATACGTCTCGCAATGAAGATCCATCCAGGACAACCACTCTCGAGAAGCCTTTGCCTCGGGCTTTGGCGCACAGGGCAGCGGATGTCGTATCTGCTGAACTTTGCGAAGTTGTGCGGCGATGATAGCGGAGCATGCCGTACTGGTCTGTAAGGTCGCAGTCGACCGGCGGCATTCCATCGAGGAGGGCCAGGCCCGAGATTGCCGGCGCGATCATCGGCGTGAACGAACAGCGGCCGGTTTCATCCTTCCAGATTCGCCAGAACGCATCGTACGTCTGGGGGATGAAGAGAAGTGTTCGCTGCTTGAGCTCCGGCGGCATGCGATCGAGCTCTCGAAGAGTGGACATTAAGCCGTAGACTGGAGAGCGTTGAAGCCCCGTCGCGAGCAACGCGGAATTCCCCAGCGAAAGAGCGCTCACCTGAGCTGGCGCACCCGCCTGAACGTAGAATGCCCGGCGGACCGCGACATTTGCGCGGAACGCAGTCGCCGGAGCACGGACGAGATTTAGTATCAATGTGGCACTAAGTGGAATAATCAAAAGCGCGATCCACACGTGCGAGAGGCGGATGCTGCCGAACGAACGCCTCTCCCCGGAAGCCGTTTCGCGTTTCGACCAAAGCCGCGCCATCCAGCGTGGCGCCGCAGCCATGAGAAGCGCGACTGCCAGCCACCGCTGAACGTCGGAAAAATAGATCGCGGAGCCACCGTGGATGTGGATCAGCTCGCCCGGAAGGAATCCTGCCACGGCGACGGTTGCCATTACCACCACGTCCGTGATTCTCCCCTCGATCGCGGCATGCCTGATCGCTCCCATGTCGCTCAGATTCTCTTCCCGCAGCCGCAGATAGATGTACAACCAGCTCCAGAAGAGATGGACCAGAATGAAGTATGGCCACCACTCTGTGGCGACTCCGGAGAAACGGAGATACGCAAAGGGAACGAGCCCCTGATTCTGCGCGGGCACCGATACGAGCTTGTACGTCAAAGCTGAGGCGGCAATACCGAGCAGGGCGGAAACCGCGAGCCAGCGGTCGCGATAGAGCCGGCCGAGGATCATGACAACCAGCCCGGCGCAAAGAAGAAGCAGCATGAGCGAGATCTTCAGGAAACCCGCGACTACGATCATTGCAGGAGCGAAGACGAGAAGGAACACCACGTCGCCAGCTCGGGGAGAACTCCCTTTTCGGCGCCAGTACGCCATGGTCGTCGCGAGGACGAGAAGAAATACCGGCATGCCGGCGACGTACGACTCCGAGATCATCGCGTGGAGATTCCAGATTCCCATCGCATCGAGGCCAGGGCTTGGAATCACGCCGATCGTCCCCGCGAGAAGGAAAAGCCATGCGGAATAACTCGACCTGAGCGGACGACCCTCACTGGCGTCGCCAGACCGGGTGCTTTTGCGAACCTCGACAACAAGGAGCAGAATCGCCGAAAAAAAGAGCGGTATCCCAATCACGGACGGGCCGAGGCTGTAGAAGGACAGCACGTCTATATCGGCAAGATACGCCCATTGCGAATTGAGCCACGCTGAGCCGTAGTGATATGGGATATACGGCACTCCGTCGAGACCCGTGCTCGGCACTGAGTACGTTCGCATGTTGTTCGCCAAGCTGATGTTGTAAAGCGGGTCATGGTGGACGTCGGCCTTGTACGCGAGGGTTTCCCAGAACAGCGGCGACTTGTAACGGGTGCTCCACGCCACCCCACACGCCCATACTGCGAAAATGCCGGCGCCCGTCAGAAAAATGACGTTTTTCCAGATCCCTCCGCCTCTCATCCAGATTGCCGTCGCAACTGCGGCCGAGCCAAATCCTGCGACGCTCAGCACGCCCGCAGCGTTCCATCCGCTTGGTGACACCAGCATTCCAGCCAGCGCCGTAAACGCAAGCGCCGCGAGCGTCAGCGCCGGCTGCGTCCTCCACCATGGTTCGTGTTCGGCGTAATGGCCTCGCGCGGCGAGCCGCCACACCACGAACGGAGTAACCGCGACGAATAGCGACAACCCCAGGGTGACGAGAATCGGCTGGAGAGGATTGTCGAACCCGACTCTGCCGAGGTAATACAGCGCGGCAATGGTCGTCGACATGAATGTCGCGAACACTGCGATCGTCGCTCGATCGTCCCGATCGTAGTAGAGGGCGCCCGATGCGCGTGCAGTCATCGGCGCGACAGCGAGGGACATTCGATCGGCGTGCCGACGGCTCGGGAATCTTCGAACCGCAGCACGATCACACGATCAATCGCCCAAGCCGCGGCGCGGCGGCAAAGCGTCGCCGGTGACGCGTCTGCGGCAAGCTGCGGTCGAGTCCGAGGGGCGAAAGAGCCGATTCCATAGTACGGAACCAGCGTGCAGCCGAAAGGCGGCATTCCGTCGATCATCGCCAGCGACGCGAGCGCCGTTGCCACGAACGGCTGAAACGCGCAAGCCCCCGGGCGAGTCAGACTCTTCCAGTATTCGGACTGCTCCTGCGGAATGAAGAGAGCTGACCGCCGCCGTATGGAATCGGGCATGGCGGACTGCCTCCTCAGCGCATCGGCGACGACGAAATTAGGCGATCCCCTCAATCCTTCGTCGAGAAACGCGTGATCGGCCAACTGGGGCAACCCATGCAGGCCCAACGGAATTCCCGCGGCGACGGAGACGGGATAAAGCTTGCGCCTGGTGTCGGCGTTGGCGCGGGCCATTCTGATCGGCCATACAATACTGTTTGAAATCATCGAGCCGAGCGCGGGCAGCAGCAGAAATGCAATGAGCACCGCACGCACACTGATTGCGTCGAGCCTCGACATGAGCTTGCGCGGACGTTGGGCGACGCGCAGCCGAGTCTTGCCAAGAACGATCGCGAACAGCTCGGGAGTTCGCGACAGGATGAACCCGAGGGCGAGCCACCGCTGCACGTCGGAGAAGTAGAACGCAGACCCACCGTCTATATGCATGACGAACCCAGGTCCTATTCCAAGAAGCGCGATGACTGCCACCACTTCGACGTCGAGGATGCGCTTTTCCGAGGCAGCCTCACGTAAATCGGCGAGAGTTCCAATACCTTCCGCTCGCAGGCGGACGATGATGTAGAGCCACGACCAGAAGAGATGGACGACGATGAAGAACGGCCACCAGGCTGGTCGGACGTAACCCCACAGAAAATCGAACGGAGCGAAGCCCTCACGGTGCGCGGGCAGCGAAACCCGGGAGTATGTCCAGGCAAAAACGGCCGCCGTGAGCGCGCCCGACATCAGGTACAGCGGGCGGCTGTACAGCCGAAGGCGAAAAAACGCGTACCCCGCCAGCCCGAATGCGAGAGCCATGAAGGAGATTTTCAGGTAGCCAAGCAGAGCGATTCCAAGGGGAATTCCCAGGAGGACGAATAGCGCATCGGTGACCGACCACGCTCGCCCTGCGAATCTGGACCCGCGCGCCGAGCGACCGTCGCAGAACACGACTACGGTTGCCAGCATCAGCAGCGAACACGGCACCGCAACCGTGTACGACTCGGATATGAGGAAATTGGACGTCCAGACTCCCATCGCATCGAGCCCGGATATCGGAATGATGCCGATGCATGCGGCAAGAAAAACGAGCCAGAAGCGGAAGTCGTCGGTCAGATTGACAGCTGCCCCGGGCGATCTCCTGCGGTTCCGCATCGTTACGGCGAATGCGAGCGTTCCCCCGAAAAAGAAAGGAATCATCGTAACCGGATAACCCAGCTGGTAGAAATCGAGCAGGTGCGCGCCCGTCAGATTTGACCACTGGGCAAAGAGCCACATTGTGCCCCAGTGGTACGGGACCGCGACGAGTCCGTCGATGCCGATGCTGGCGACGTGATACGTCCGCAACATGTTGGCGAAGGAAGTGATGTGCAGACTGTCGTGATGAACGTTTCCATTGAGAATGAAATTCTCGATGAAGAGGGGGTTCTTGTAATTCAGTCCCCAGACAACACCCGCCGCCCAAACAGAAAACGCAGAGCAGCCAACGATGATTGCGGCCGATCTCCAGACGGAACCGTTACGGAGCCAGCTGAAAAGAATGATGACGAACGC
>JBDSVO010000244.1:0-8599 GCA_039927215.1 Gemmatimonadaceae bacterium | reverse complement strand
GCGGGCGCAACGTACGTAGGTGCGTGTGCGCTCCGCCTTCAGTCGGCGGCGAGAAAGCGGTACCTGCCGTTCATCGAGCAGGAGTTTCCGCATCTCGCAGAGCGCTACAAGAACACGTACGCTCACGGATATCAGGTGGGCGACCGCTACCGCGCGGGTCTTTCTGCCTTCTTCAGAAAGCTTTGCGCAAAGTACGGAATACCTTCGTCATCGAGAGTCGAGGATGACGAAGGGGACGCTCCCGATGCTCTGGAAGCAGTCCCCTCAGATCAGCTCGAGCTCGAGATTTAAAGCGTCGTCACTCGGAAGGCGCGGGTACGTCGGTCTCGCTGAAGCCGATGTTCATCGCCATCAGAACAGCGCGTGCGTTGTTCGCAACATTGAGCCGTTGCGCGCATGTGCGAATTGCAGAACGAGTTGCTCCGTCGAGCCTGCCAGTCACGTGAGCGTTACCGCAGCCACGATCTCTCAGCTCCTGCTGCAGAGCGAGGAACTGAATCCCGCTCAAGCCAGCGGCGCCCTTGGAGGTCGGGCAGCCCTTCGGGCATTCGGTGCCAGTAGGGGTGTTGGGCCCCGATGTGTCGGTGGTTGCCGGCGCCGTCATTACAGTCGTCGGCGCCATGGCGGTGTCCTTCTTCACCATCGTCGTGTCCTGGGCACCTGCCATCACCGGTAGCATCAAGCAACCGGCGGATACTACCAGAATCCTGAGCTTCATTGTCTCCTCCATCGAGGTAAGCTGAGTGTCCGTCCTGAATCGAAGAACGAGTGCAAACCGCAGGCCGCTGACGGCAAACACCAGTCGGGGCAGGAAACTGGCGAAACCATATGGCCAGCGTCAGGGGTCAGGGGCCAAAAAACATCACTCCGATCACCGCTCCGATCGCTACAAGACCCGCGCCGAGCGCAATTGCGACCGTCGGAGAGAGAGAAATCGACCCCGAGGCGGCGCGTGGCGGCGCCTTCGGGGGCTCGCTCAGGAGAGCGCCGAGAATCTTCTGCTGGACGTGAATCGGCGTCTTGCGACGGCGAAGCATCTCCGCCTCATCGTTGACCTTTGTCCAGAACGCGGCCGTTTCCTGCTCGTCGGCACTCGCGAGTCCTTCGCGGCCGGCCTCGCCGTCGAGCCACGCCTGGACCGCAGGTGTGGCCGGAGGCGTTTTGCGATGCTGCTTTTTCTCTGGCGCGCCCGCGTCCGGATTGTCTGGGTTCATGCGTACTTCTCCTCCAGCAAAGCTTGAAGTGCCTCGCGAGCGCGATGGACTCTCATCTTGAGCGCGCCGACGGTCGTCTCCAGCAGCACCGCCATCTCCTCGTACGACCGTCCTTCGACGTGCTTCATTACGAATGCTTCGCGAAGCGACGGAGGCAAACGCTGGAGCGCATTCTCGAGATCCGTTCGCAGCTCGTTACGGTCCATCTCCTCTTCAGGCGTCGAATACGCTGACGGCTGGTCGTCCTCATCGTAGCTGAGATGGGTTCGCCGGATGTTCTTGAGCCAATCCTTGCAGGAGTTGGCGACGATTCGAAATACCCACGCGTCGAATCTGCCCCGCACCTCGCTCAGGTGCTGATACGCCTTGATGAAAGACGCCTGGAGAATGTCCTCGGCGACATCGGGACTGCCCGTCATGCCGAGCGCGTGGCGGTAAAGTGGATCGCTGTAGCGCGCGATCAGGATTCCGAATGCGTCCTGCGAGCCGGCGAGAACGCGGCCTATGATCTCCTGGTCGGCATCGACTTGATCGACCGGAGGACTTCCTGGCTCCATCGTGGTCACGCCGCTAGTGTAACGCGTCCGGCATCCTCAGGATAGACCAGTGGAATCACCGAGGGAAGGCGCTCCAGCCATGCTCCCTCACCTGTGCTCCATGCTCGTTCAGCCGCGGAGGAGGAAGCCGCACCTCACCTGGCACACTCGGCGAAATTCCAGTCAGCGGAGACGTTTCCACCGAGAGCAATGCCTCGAGCACTGAGTTGACGAGCCCGCACGGGACTGCCTTTTCGCTGAGCAGCGCGATCCATTCTCCCGCCGGACGCTCGACGAGTCGCTCTGACATTGCATCAACGATTCTGCGCCTCTCAGCAATGCGGCCGGCGTTCGTCTTCAGCGCAGGATCATTCGCCAGCTCGCGCAAACCGAGTGCGTTGGCGCACTGAATCCATTGTGCATCTGTGCCGATAGCGATGATCATCGTGCGATCGGCCGTGCGAAATGGCTGATATGGAACGAGGTTGGGATGCTCGTTTCCCCATCGCGTCGCGTCCTTGCCTGTGACGAGAGAATTCTGCGCAACGTTGATCAGCGCGGCCGTCGCGCTGTGCGCCAGCGAAATGAAAATGCGGCGATCTGTCGCGTTTCTGTCTCGCGACGCCAATGCAGCTAGAATCGCGATCGCGGCGTCCTTGCCGGCGATGATGTCGGCAAGCGCTACTCCCACGCGCGTTGGCTCGCCATTCGGGTCGCCGGTGATGGACATCCAGCCACTCTCGGCCTGAACGACGAGATCGTATCCGGCCCTGTCGCTGTCGGCACCGAACCCTGAGATCGTGCACCAGACGAGCCTGTTGTGTTCTTGAAGCAACCGCTCAGGAACAATGCCGCGCCGCTCGAGCGCACCTCGCCGGAAATTGTCCACCACCACGTCGGCTGTGCGGATGAGATCCAGGACGACATTACGATCGGCAGTTAGCTCGAGGTCCGCAGCCATGCTTTTCTTGTTTCTGTTGACCGAGAGGTAGTAGGCGCTTTCGCCGCGGTCGTCGAAAGGCGGGCCCCAGCCACGGGTCTCGTCTCCCGTGCCGGGCTTCTCGATCTTGATGACGTCAGCGCCCATATCGCCCAGCATCATGGTACAGAGAGGTCCGGCAAGGACACGGGACAGGTCGAGGACTCGCATACCTGATAGCGGCAGTATCACTATAATGGCCGGTTTATGGCGTATGTATGGCGTTAAATTTGGCTAGAGTCCTCGAAGTTCGACCACACCAACGCTTACTCCGTCCTTACTTGCTTTAGTCACGGAAAATCATATACTTAGCGCCGTTCCCACCCCCCAGTATCCAGCAGGCGTCCCCGAGTACCCAGAAGGGGTCATTAATGGCTGGTTCGCCCGACCGCATACCCATTAGGAGCATGTAATGGCTGAGACCCAAAAAGCGTCCGAGCCAACTCCCGCAGCCGGAGCTCCAGCGACCCCGGTGACTCCGCCGGTCCCGCCAAGGCGCAGTCCAGGCCATCGCGGAGCCGACGTCAAGGACACTGTCGCCGAAATGGCGGCCAAAGCCCACGAAATCAGCCTCGAGGCCGGAAGCAAGATGGCAGCGGCGATGAAGGATGTCATCAATGCAGCTGCCGGACTCAGTGGATTCGTGATCGAGAGCGCACGCGATCTCGTACAGTATATGGTACGGCGCGGGCAGATGACTCAGGAGGAAGCGGACAAGCTGATTCGCGAAGTCGAAGCCGCGCTGCCGAAGCGGAAGGCCACCGCACCCGCGCATCCACCTGCAAAGCCAGCACCTCACGTGGCCGCAAAGGCTGCCCCGGCCCCCGCCCCCGCCGCGCATCGGCCAGCCCCGGTGACACATCACGCACCACACGCTCCCCCGCGCGCGGCATCGAAACCGGCCGCGAAAAAGGCAGCACCGAAATCGAAGAGTGCGCCGAAGAAGCCCGCTGTTAAGAAAGCGGCTCCAAAAAAGTCCTCCGCGAAGTCGTCGCCAAAGAAGAAGCCCGCCGCAAGAAAGCCAGCCGCGAAAAAGCCCGCCGCGAAAAAGGCGAAGCGCAGGTAGCGCCTGGTGTACCACGCCACGGACGCCGGTGCCATGGGCGTTCCGCGCGCCGATCCGGTGGCGCTCACTCAGGCGCTCACCCGAATCGACTCACGAAATCCGTCATTGGTCGCCGGCGCCCCCGGTGAAGGCGCGGTCGCGCAATACCTCGCCGACATTCTTGTGGACTGGGGCTTTTCAGTCGAGCTGAGCGAAGCCGCACCTGGACGACCCAATCTCATCGCGCGCATCGGAGCGCCCGACGCCCCCGCAATGATGCTCGCGGGGCATCTCGATGTCGTCGGCGTTGAAGGAATGACGCACGCGCCATTCGATGCCGACATACATGATGGTCGCATCTTCGGACGCGGCTCGGCCGACATGAAGGCGGGCATCTCCGCGATGTGCGCCGCCGCCGCGCTCGCATTCGACGATGTTGGCGACGCTGCCACTCGGCAGATTCTCATCGCGGCCGTCGCCGACGAGGAGTACGCGAGCATAGGAATGCGTAAGCTCGTCGAGAGCGGCATCACAGCAGAGATGGCAATCCTTACAGAGCCGACGAAGCTCGCGATTTGTCCCGCGCACCGCGGGTTCGTGTGGGCCGAGCTCGAGTTCACCGGACGCGCGGCACACGGAAGCCGTTATGACATCGGAGTGGACGCGATTCGTCACGCCTCTCTCGTTCTCGCCGAGCTCGACCATCTCGAGGCGACTGTCCTCCCCGGGAAAACTCATCCGCTTCTTGGAAGGGGCTCTCTGCACGCTTCGTCCATCGAGGGCGGTAGCGGCCTCTCTACTTATCCGGAACGCTGCGTCGTTGTTATCGAGCGCCGGACCCTGCCGGGTGAAACGAGTGACGATGCGCTCGCCGAGCTGCACGCAGCGTGCGACCGGGCCCGCGTCAAGAGACCGGAGCTTCGCGTGGCGGTTAGATTGATTGAAGCGCAGTCGCCGAGTGATGTGAGCGTCGACGCGCCGGTCGTGACGATCCTCAGGCGTGCGATCGAGGCAGAGGGGCTGGAGTCACGCATCGAGGGAATGAGCGCATGGACCGACGCGGCGATATTGAACGGCGCGGGAATTCCGGCGATCTGCTTCGGCCCCGGTGATATAAGTCTGGCGCATGCCGCCGAGGAGTTCGTCCCCATCGAAGAAATCGCGAAGGCTACCACTGTGCTGACTCGCGTGGCGCGGGATTGGCTGTCGGAGAAGACATGAAGCAACTGACGCACAGGCAGTACGACGCGCTCGAGGGCGCTATCACGCACGGCAGGCGCATCTCCGTTTTTCGCCGGGGGACAGAGTACGTTGTCATTCCGAAGCGACTGTGGAACGAGGGCTCGCGCGAGGCGATGGACTCGATCCACCCGACAACAGGCGAGAAAATGACTTTGTACCTGGATGAGATGGACCGAATCGAGGTGGTGAAGTGACTGAGCCCGCGCTCGTTGCGATCTACGCCGACGAATCGTGCATCGGCAACGGACGCGAAGGCAGCAATCCCGGGGCAGCCGGTGGCCTGATCGAGTGGATCCACCCTGCGTCCGGCGAGCTTCGCCGGTGGGACTACTGGATGTCGGAGCCCGTCACGACCAACAACCGCATGGCACTTCGTTCCGTGATCGAGCCTTTCCGCGAGCTGAGCAAACGAAAAAAACCTTTCCGTGTGGTCTTCACGAGCGACTCCAAGTACATCGTCGAAGGAATGAGCCTCTGGGTGCCCGGATGGATTGCACGCGGCTGGCGCCGGAAGGGCGGGGCAATTGAAAACCTCGAGCTGTGGCGCGAAGCCGTGGAGCTCGTGAGTGCGCACGATGTCCAGTGGCAGTGGGTCCGTGGACACGCCGGCCAGCCGCAGAACGAATACGCCAATTACATCGCGATGCGAGCAGCGGCGGATCAGACGAGCTCCGGAGGCCTGCGAGTGTCGGGGTTCAGCGCGTGGCTGGAAGCGCAGGGCTCGAAGAAAAAAGCACTGCGCGAGACCGCTCCCTTTCCTGAAACCGGAACATTCAAGCCGAGCCCGAGAGCATGGACGACCTAGATCGAGTTTTTCACCGCCTGGTGAGCAACATTCGCCACCGGCACCCTGAATACCTCACGCTCCCCTTCACGGTTCAGGAACTTTACGAGACGCTCATTCCCTACCGCCATCACCGGCGAGAGCTCGGAATTGAGACGAATCAGGATTATGAGATAGCAGTCACGCGCCTTCTCTCGGGTGAGCGCGACTACCTGATGGCAGATCCGGAGATGCGCGACAAGCTCGAGGCAGAGCTGGCGTCTCCCCACTTCGACACCGGCGCGTTCCGTGAATTCGCGTTAGCGAGAGTCTCGCTCGCACCGGAAGCACTGCGACGTATCAGGGCGCTTACTGTTCCGACTGGCGAGACCGCGGCGGCTGCAGCGGAAGGCGCGAGTGGTGCCGTAACAGGTGCATCATCGACCTCGGCAGCACCCGCGCCACGATCCGCAGCGAGTGAAGCACCGCCGGCAGCCGGCGCCGTTGCGTCAGGTGCCGCAGTCTCAGGATCGCCAACACCGGCTGGATTCAGCGCGACCTTCCCGCTTTCGTCGGCGCCTTCCGAGCCCGCGGCTCCCGAGCCGCCACCGGCGCCCGGCGAGATTCCGTCGATTGCGAACATGTCGGTACCAGAAGGTTGTCCGTTCTGTGGAGGAACGCTGCCCGAGGGACGCACGGTGATCTACTGCCCGAATTGCGGCAACAATCTGTCCGTGTCGCGCTGCCCCGCCTGCGGTGGCGAGCTCGAGAAGGGATGGAAGTTCTGCGTCACCTGCGGGCGAACCGTCACTTAGCGCAGCACACTCGCTAGCCACGACGTCTCGAATTTCCTCCATGACGACACAGAATTCCGGCCAGGACGTTTTCTTCCTGTCTGCCGTGCGCACGCCGTTCGGTACGTACGGGGGAAGCCTTCGCGACGTCCCCGTCGTTGATTTCACCTCACACGTGGCGCGAGCAGCGATCGAGCGTGCCGGGATCGACGCAACGGACGTGGATGCGACGACATTCGGCAACGTTCTCTACACGGCTGCCGATTCGATCTACTTCTCACGTCACGTCTCGCTGAAAGCGGGATGCCGTACCGAATCGCCCGCGCTCACTGTCAATCGCCTGTGCGGCTCGGGGTTTCAGGCCGTCGTCAACGGGGCCGAAGACATCCTCCTCGGCGATGCGCGTGTATGTCTCGTCGGCGGGGCAGACTCCATGTCTCAGGCGCCGCACGTCGCCCGGGGCATTCGCTGGGGCGTACCGCTCGGAAAGTCCGCTCCTCTCGAGGACTCCCTCTGGGAAGCGCTGCGCGACACGTATGTCGGTCTCGCAATGGGAGAGACAGCGGAGAATCTCGCTGAGCGGTATGAGCTGTCGCGTAAATGCGTCGACGAGTTTGCGCTGCGATCGCAGCTGCTCGCGGCCGAAGCCTGGGCGAGTGGCGCGTTTGCCGATGAGGTGGTCGCAATCGAGGTGAAGAATCCAAAGACGCGAAAGACGGAAACCTTCGCTCGCGACGAGCACATGCGCCCGGACACGTCGCTCGAGGGGTTGGCTCGATTGAAGCCTGTGTTCCGCAATACAGGCGTTGTAACCGCGGGAAATGCATCGGGAATCGGCGACGGTGCGGGAGCGATGATAGTCGCCGGTGAGAAGTTCGTTTCGGAGCGGGGACTAAAACCCCTCGGTCGCCTCGTCTCCTGGGGAATCGCGGGAGTCGACCCCGCCGTGATGGGGATCGGGCCGGTTCCGGCGGCGAAGATCGCTCTGTCGCGTGCTGGTCTCACTCTCGACGACATGGATCTCATCGAGGTCAACGAGGCTTTCGCGCCCCAGGCGTGCGCTGTGGAGCGTGAGCTTCGGATTCCCCGCGAGAAACTCAATACCGCTGGGGGTGCAATTGCGCTGAGCCACCCGCTTGCCGCATCCGGAGCGAGAATCACGGCCCATCTACTGCATACGCTTCGAGCCCAGGGAAAGCGCTATGGCCTTGGCAGTGCCTGCATCGGCGGCGGTCAGGGAATCGCGCTCGTAGTCGAAACCACAGCGTAGATCTCGCGCGACAGCCGTACATAACCGCGGCGGGCGCGCGGACAACCGGAGACAATATCAATGCATGGATCCACAGGGCGGATCGTGACCTCGCTGGCGATTGTTGCGCTGATTGCCGGCTGCGCTACAGCGGGCACGACAACGGGTGATACATCGCCGGCTGGGGGCGTTGGACAGAGTCCAGAGAATCCCGGCGGGCAGTGGGCGGTAAAGACTCGCGAGCACGTCGATCTCTGGTTTCATGGATTCGCCATGATCTCGGACGACACGACTCTGGTGCCGTATTTCCGGCGGGGCTACCGGACCACGATGTCCGGGCTCAAGAGCCGCTCTAACGTCGTCACACAGCTCGATGCGAACAGCGCTCGACTGAAGAGCCGAGTTACGACCAATCCGGGTCTCGTGAACGCGCAGTTCCTCGCGCTCTATTTCGATTCGTTTGATGCCATGGCAAGCGCCTTTGACGTTTTCTACCGCGCTGATGGCAATCCGCGCTCTGCGTCCAATCAGGAGACGGCGGAGACGATCGCTCTCCTTGCCGGCTACTTTCCGAACGCGGCCGATCGTGATTGGGCTCGCCTGTTTGTTCAGTCGCTGCGGGATGAAGACGGCCGATTCTACCGGAGTTACTGGGACCAGCAGCAGCGTGAGCTCGGCGCGGTTTACACTGCCGTCACGAGTCTTTGGCAGAACACGTATCGCGCTCGTTTTCAGAACTTCCTCAACAACACCAGTCAAACGGGCGGCGAGATCTAC
>JBDSVO010000243.1:0-3890 GCA_039927215.1 Gemmatimonadaceae bacterium | reverse complement strand
TGCGGTGCGGCTGTTCAATGCAGTCGGCCAGGACTTCGAGGCACTGAAGAAGCGCGCGCAGACGCGTGAGTTCAAACCGGTGACGCTCGGCAACGCGACATTCTCGGCGAGTTATCGAGTGAAGCGGGAGACGATCCGCTCGAAGAACGTGCTTGGTCGCCTGCCCGGCGCCACGCACCCAACCGAAACGATTCTTTTCGGGGCGCACTGGGATCACCTCGGCGTCGGCGCGCCCGATGCGCGCGGCGACACGATTTACAATGGTGCGGTCGACAACGGAACTGGAATTGGGGCGGTGCTGGAGCTCGCGCGCGTGTTTGCCGCCGGCCCGCGGACGCAGCGCTCTCTGGTTTTCGCGTTATGGACCGCGGAGGAGAAGGGCCTGCTCGGCTCGGAGTATTACGCGAGCAACCCGGTGTACCCGCTCGAGACGACTGTTGCAGGGTTCAACATCGACGCGCTCTCACCCACCGGACGCGCGCACGACGTGCTTGTTGTGGGCTCGGGTCAGACGGATATCGAGGACCGGCTCAAAGCCATGCTCGCATCGAACAGCCGGGTAATGACGCCCGATGCAACCCCCGAGGCCGGCTACTTTTTCCGGTCGGATCATTTCCCGATGGCAAAGCGCGGCGTGCCGATGCTCTACATGGACAGCGGGATCGATCTGTTGGCCGGAGGAACCGCGGCGGGACGTGCGGCCGATGAGGCGTACAGGCGCGATGCGTATCATCAGCCCGCCGACGAGTACAGCGCGAGCTGGAATCTTGCCGGGGTAGCTGAGGATGTGTCGGTGCTGCATCAGCTCGGATTGCAGCTGGCTAATTCCAGGCAATGGCCGAACTACAGGGAAACGTCGGAATTCCGGCCGGTGCGAGACAAGTCGGCGGCTACGCGACAGTAAGCGCCTCGCCGGGCGAATTCCTGGTCATCGATTCATCGTTGCGGGCTCAGCGTCCGCGTCGTCGCTGACTGACGCGGCGTTCGGGGACGCTTGTCTGGTCCAGCGGCGTACGAGGAACGCGACGAGAAGCAATCCTCCCACGATAAGGACAATCGGGAGGACGTACAGCGCGACGTTCAGGCCCGTCATCGTCGGCTCGAGCAGGATCCACTCGCCGTATCTCGACACGAAATATGCTTTCACCTCGTCCGGGGTCTGCCCGGCACGCAACCGATCCCTGACCACGGCGCGCATCTGTTGTGCGAGAGCAGACGGCGATTCCTGGATGGATTCGCCCTGACAAACGGGGCAGCGGAGTGTCGCTGCCACTGCGGACGTCCGGGCTTCGAGAGCGGTGTCGGATGTCCTTGCCGTCGCTCGAGACTGTACGTTGACAGGTTGCGATTCTGCCCGCGCTCCGGAGACAAATGCCGATGACAGAGTAGCGACTGCGACAAGAGTGCGGAGCCTCATCTGGGTTTTCCGTTTGCCGTGCCCTCGGTATTCACGAGAATTGAATCGATCACTCGACGAAGAACGGGCGTGCTCATCGGGCCGAGCTGCTTGTGCGCGACGCGTCCCGAGGGGTCGATGATATACGTCTCGGGAACCCCATACACTCCGTAATCGATCGCCGTGTGAGATTCCATGTCGGTAACCGCGGGGTAGCCTATCCCGCCCATCTCGGCGATCCAGCGAAGTCCCGCCGCGGTCTCATCCATGTAGAGGACACCGATGAACTGCGCCGGCTTGTCGGCGTAGTAATGCGCGGCCTCTGACAGCGCGGCGTGCTCCGAGCGGCATGGCAGACACCACGACGCCCAGAAATTCAGAACGACCACTTTGCCACGGAGGTCGGCGAGACGCATCGTGTCGGCGGCTGGACGCACCGACGATTCATCTCCGGGAGTAAATACCGCAAGCTTGAAGGATGGTGCCATCGTTCCTGGAAGCGGCGAGGGGATGTCCGCCGGATTGCGCGTGAAGCCATACGCGAAGAGCGCGATGAGCGGCGCTGCCGCGAGCAAAGCGATCGCGCCGCGCTTCCAGTTCACGATGCTGCCTTTATCAATTCCGCGTCTGACGGGGCTGTGCTCGAGGCGTCTGCCGGAACCATCACGCGCCTTGGAGTCGCTACAACCTTGCGCCGGCCGCCATGGAACATCCCGATGATGGCGCCGAGCACGACGACGAAACCACCGAACCAGATCCATGGAACGAGGGGCTCGACGATAACCTTCAACGTGGCGTTTGCTCCGCTGGGCTCGAACGCCATGAGGTTGACATAGAGATCGCCCTTGATACTGCTCCGCACGTCGGGTGTCGGTACTGGCTGGTCGGATACTCTATAGAAGTTCATTCGCGGCTCGAGAATGCCGGCGACTTTGCCATCCTTTGCGAGGACCTCGACTGTCGCGCCGATAACAGAGCGCTGCGGCTCCTCCCGTCCCCAAACCCCCTTGAGGCGCACTGTCCTGCCGGCGACGGTGAGAGTATCACCAGGGAGGAGCGTCGCTTCCCGCTCAGTGCGAAACGTCGCCGATGCGGTCACCCCTATCGCGACCAACAGCGCCCCGATGTGTGCCACATATCCGCCGTAACGACGGCGGTTGCCGCCAATGAGCCGCACGAAAGCGGTTGGCCAGCTTTCACCGTGCGCCCGGCGCCGCGCGCGCGTGCCGATCCAGTACTCGCGAAGATTTCCCATCGCCGCGTAACCAACGAAAGCAAAAGCCAGAATTGCGTAAATGCCGCGCGCGCCGGCCAGGACCGCGATAGCGCCTATTATCAAAGCGCCGATCACTGGCGACATCAGCCGCCTGCGCGCATCCGCCCACGTCGTGCTACCCCATGGGAGCGAAGGGCCCACGCCCATGAGGAAGATCAGCGACACCATCGCCGGGACTGCCATGCGGTTGAAGAACGGCTCGCCGACGCTGACCTTAACACCGCGGATCGCTTCGGCAATCAGTGGATAGAGTGTCCCCACCAGCACGGTGAGCATCACCGCGGTGAGGAAGAGATTGTTCAGCAGAAACACAGTCTCGCGCGAGGCAGCGCCGCCGAGGCTCCCTTTCGTCCGAATGCGATCCGAATGGCCGGCGACGAGCACCAGCGTCGCACCTAGAACCAGCGCGATAAACGCCAGGAAGTAGTACCCGATAGCGCCTGTCGTGAACGCGTGCACTGAAGAAAGAATTCCGGAGCGAGTAAGGAAAGTCCCGAGGATCGTCAGCACGAACGTCGCGACGCAGAGATTGAGCGTCCACATGCGAAGCATGTTCCGTCGCTCCTGCACCATCACCGAATGCAAATAGGCCGTCGCCGTGAGCCATGGGAGGAACGAGGCGTTCTCCACAGGGTCCCACGCCCAGTATCCGCCCCACCCGAGCACCTCGTACGACCACCACATTCCGGCGATGATCGCAGCGGACAGGAAGCCCCACGATGCGAGCATCCAGCGGCGCGAGAGCACGGCCCACTCGTTTGACGTCGCTTCGTTGGAGACGATCGCGCTGATCGCGAACGCGAAGGGCACGGACATTCCGACGTAGCCGAGGTACAAGAGAGGCGGATGAACGGCCATCAGAATGTGGTTCTGAAGCAGCGTATTCGGTCCCGGTCCATCAGTGGGCACGGGGAACACAGGAAGGAATGGATTCGCCGGACCAACAAGCAGTATTGCGAAGAACGCCGCTACAGCGAGCAGCGTCATCGCTGCGTACGGAATGAGATTTCCGGGGCGTCGATGATGGAGCCACACGACGGCGGCCGAGTACATCGCGAGCACCCATGCCCAGAAAAGGATCGAGCCTTCGAGCGCTCCCCACAGCGAGATGATCGTGAAGAGCAGGGGAGTCGAGCGGCTTCCAACTGCTGCGACGTACGACACCGAGAAATCATGTGTTACCAGAGCGACAACCATCGCGACCGCAGCTATGGTCAC
>JBDSVO010000242.1:0-4087 GCA_039927215.1 Gemmatimonadaceae bacterium | reverse complement strand
ACCCGATCCTTCCGCGCTGATCGCCAGCCTCTCGCACCGTTATCGAACACCCGGATGACTTCGCGCTGTCACTCAGCGATTAGCCTCCGCTGATCGCTGCGAGAATCAAGATCGCACTTCCGTCTGGAGCGGCCGTGCGCAAATCGTCGAGAAACCGGATGCTCTCGCCATCCCTGAAAACGTTCACGTGTTGACGCACATGGCCTCGTTCGTCGAGCACACGATCGAGCACTGCGGGCGATCGCCTTCCAAGTGCGGCTAGCGCCTCGCCCACTGTCTCGCACGGCTCCTCGATTTCCACCACCGTCTTCCCATCGACCGACAACCCGAGCGATTTTGGCAGCTCGATCGTAATCACTGGCCGCTCATGATGGCCGTCTTCACACACACGACAGGCGGCAAACCATCAGCGAGCTCACGCCAGGTCGCACCATCATCCATCGAGCCGAACAGCTTCCCACTGCGCGTTCCGAAATAAATCCCCGCGGCCTCATGTGAATCCGCCGTGAGCGCATCGCGCAGTACCGTCTCGTACGCGTTCTTCTGCGGCAGCCCATCAGTCATCGGATCCCAGCTCGCTCCCGCATCACTCGTCCGATACACACGCAGCTTCGCCTCCGGTGTGCAGCGGAACTGGTCGGACTCGAGCGGAACTATGTACACCGTTTCCGGATCGTGCGGATGCATCTGCATCGCAAATCCGAAATCCGACGGAACACCGTTCGCAATGTCGGTCCAGCTGTCACCCCAGTCGTCGCTCCGATACAGTCCCCAATGATTCTGGAGGAAGAGTCGCTCCGGCTTCGACGGATGATGCACAACCTTGTGCACGCACTGCCCGAACTCCGGATACTTGTCGGGCATGAACTCCGCGCGCACGCCGACATTGCGCGCCTTCCACGTCTTCCCGCCGTCGTCGGTGCGATACACTCCCGCGGCCGAGATGGCGATCAGCATCCGGTTCGGATCGTTGGGATCCAATACTATAGTATGGAGGCACAGCCCACCCGCCCCCGGCTGCCACTTGGGCTGGTGCTCGTGCATCAGCAACCCACGGTTCGGTTCCCATGTCTCACCGCCGTCGCGTGACTCGAACAGCGCCGCCGGCTCGACGCCGCAATACAAAACGTCGGGCTCCGCAGCGCGACCTGGAGTGATCTGCCAGATCTGCTTGAGCGCGCGACCGGAATCTTCGGGAAACTTGATCGTGTAGGGCTCGGGCTCGCTCCAACTACGACCGTAGTCCTCACTTGCGCGGAGTGTGCTTCCGAAGAAAGGGTTGTTCGCCGCCGCGAAAGTTCGATTGCGACCTGCTCGACTGTCCTGCAGCAGAGCGTAAACCGCGAATCCCTGAAAGTGCGGCCCCTCGACGCGCCACTTCTTCCGCTCTTCATCCGAGTGTAGCACGAAAGCGCCCTTCATCGTGCCCACGAGCAGCACGACACTCCCTTTCGTTGGGACTGTCACTGGCTGTTCCTTCATGAGCCTCAATGCTCTACGACTGGACCGGTGCGTACGGTGAAATACGGTTCCATGTTTCGCGCCGGCTGACCTTTACGCCGTTTCTTCCGAACAGATTCTGGCATGCTTGCTCTGGTTGGCGCAATTATGCACACATTCCTTCCGCGTCGCACGCGAGGCGGTGGGATCAGCCATTGTGCGCCTATTGCCCCGTGGCTGCGCGTGGTCGCTCGCGGCTCGGGCTTGGCGCGGCCAGGCCCGCAGGCTACCCTGCCCGCCGCCAATTGCCCCGTGTGAAGTCCGGGAACTTCATCGGCGCACTGCCCTTCGCGACGGATCGCTCCGAAAGCGGCCCCGGTACGCTCCACGCCGCGGCGTCATAGACATCGAAGTCCGGGGCAAGGCCCTCGCGCATGCACTTGACGAGACGCCACGCCATGATGAAGTCCATCCCGCCATGCCCGCCGCCGCGCGCGCGCTCGCCCTGCTCCTTCCACCAGGGATGCTCGAACTGCGGCTTGTACTCGTCGATCGTGTTCCACGTGTGGCTCGTGCTCGTGCCTTCGATATAAATCCTCGGCGGATAGTCCTCGAACAACCCCTTCGTTCCTTCGATGCTGTTGATGCGACTGTAGGGCCGCGGGCTGGAGATGTTGTGCTCGAGGCGGATGGTGCGCCCTTTCACGGTTTTGATGAGCGAACTGTTGAGATCACCGCAGACGTACTTCTCTTTCCAGCGGGGGTCGTCCCGCGGCACGTGATCCTCACGCCACTTGGTCAGTCCGAACTCGGGAGTGCTCATCGAGACCATGTAGTCGAAGCGATCTCCTCGATGAATGCCGAGATACCAGGCGACCGGCCCGAGGCCGTGCGTGGGGTAGAGATTGCCGTTGCGATTCAGGTGCGCGGCGCGGCGCCACAGTCCTTCGTCACGCGTCTCGAAGAGAATCTCCCGGAGATCGTGGTTGTATGCCGCGCCACCGTGCTTGAGCTCACCAAACATGCCTGCCTTCACCATCTGGAGCACGAGCAGCTCGTTGTAGCCGTAGCAGACGTTCTCCATCATCAGGCAGTGGCGTCGCGTTTTCTCCGACGTGTCGACGAGCGCCCAGCACTCCTCGATCGTGAGCGCCGCCGGCACCTCCGTCGCCGCGTGCTTCCCGTTCTTCATCGCGGCGAGACAGACGGGCACGTGCCACCGCCACGGCGTGGCCGTGTAAACGAGATCGATGTCGTCGCGCGCGCAGAGATTCTCGAAGTCGCGCTCACCGTTCGTGTATACAGCCGGCTCGTAGTCGTGGCCGGCCTTCTTCATCATCGCCTTTGCGAGCTCGACCTTGTCGGGCACGATGTCGCAGAGCGCGGTGATCCGCATGTTGCCGACGCCGAGGAGCTCGGTGAGTGTGCTCCGGCCGCGAAGCCCGGTGCCGACGATCGCGATGCGCACGACATCTCGCGGCTCGAACTTGACCCCCATCATCGTCGCGGCCGCCGAAGCCGCGGAGGGCGCGTGCTCGTCGTCCCGCAAGAGCGACTCTGCGTCTGCGGGCGTGGCGAGCCCAAGGTGCGCCAATCCGAGCCCCGCGCCTGCGGCGGCTACGGACTTGAGAAGATCGCGCCGGGACAGGTCGCGCGAGGCGTCGTCACTCATGCTATCGCTCCGTGAAGGTTGCGCGATGGTTCGTATCAGAGCCGTAGCGCGCCGGGGCCGGCGGCGGTGAGAAAGAACTCGGCATTTGCCGCCGCATCTGGGCACGCCGCGCCGTACGCGTCGCGCCACTCGTGAAGAAACTGGCCGGCGGTGGCCGCGCGCACAAGCGCCCACACGCTGCCGCCGAATCCCGCGCCGAAGGCGGATGCGGCGACAGCGCCGTGCTCGCGCGCCAGTCGGACGAGCGCGATCGTCTCCTCTATCTGGTTGCCGAGCAGCTTCTCTGCCCCGAGCTGCGAGCGGGCGACCTGCGCGCCGAACGCGGCGACGTCACCGCGGGCAATCGCATCGGCGGCGCGAGGAACAATCTCATAGGTCTCGGATAGAAACTGCTCGAAGCGATCTCTCATGCGCCCGGATTCGCTGAAGAGAAGCGCGCGAATCTCCTTCGTTGCGTGCGACGAGCTCGCGACAGCGTCCGCGAGCGTTCGATCGGCTCGGCCCTTCGACGCATTCCACAGCTCCACGATCTTAACCGCTGCGAGCGACACCGCGTTGTACAGCCCCAGCGCGCGTGCTGTCTTCGCGGCGGACACTCCACTGTAAGCAATGACGAACACCACGTCTGCCGAAATCGGCAACTCTCCCTCGGCGCGTACCGGACACCACGCGTACCGGCTGAGCATACCGGCGCGGCAGCAGAGAATCGCCGTCTGGTCCTGGCTTCCGCCAAGCGTTCCGACGCCGCGATCGCCGGCGAACGGGCCGAAGCTGCGGCCATTCTCGACGGCGCCCAGATACTCGGCAAGCATCTCGCGCGACGTGATGACCTGGCGATAGACAGGATCGTCCTCCAGCTCGTTCACCGCCCGCAGCACCATGAACACGGCGATGATCAGCGCGCTCGAGCTGCTCATCCCTGATGCTCCCGGAAGATCGCTGGCGAACGCGATATCCGCTCCGCGGCGTGCGCCG
>JBDSVO010000241.1:0-5115 GCA_039927215.1 Gemmatimonadaceae bacterium | reverse complement strand
GAATCTCCTCGCATTGAGAAGACGTAGATGGTTCTGCGTCGCGCGGCGAATGTGGTTGGTGAAACGATAGACGTGAACACCGGATCCTCGTTGTACTCGCGCATCGGAATGACCCACATGTCCACGTTGTATTTCCGCATCACTGCGGGGAGGACTGTGCTCATGCGGGAGACAAGCCAGCGTTGTTGCGTATCGGCTTGTTCCCGCAGCGTACCGAACGGCCGCAGTGGTGCCGGTGCTTGAGCCGGGAGAACACCGGGCAGAACGATGAGGAGAGCCAACAGGACGGAACGGTGCATCAGTATCATTGCGATTGGATGGGAGTCAGGCGGGTTTGAGCAGCCGTCCCGGCATGGGCCTAACGCATCAAGCTAAGCTGCAAAGCGAATCTAAATAAATCGCGAGAGAAGCGAGCCTCACGCGCCAGGTGTATGTTCTTGCGCACGATGCCCTCGGGCTGGCTTTCCTACGGATGAGCCAGAGCCATGCGGGCCCGTCATGGGAGCGCCAATGCCTCATCCATTGCGATGGCTCGTCCTGCTCACGCTGTCCTTTCTCCACATGGTGCTCGCGCCGGGAATAGGAGGGCAGGGGTTGAGCAAGGATAACGGTCACGCCGCAATCGGAGCGATGACGGTGTTCGCCAACTGGAACTTCGACGCGGGACGCGACATCCCTGACGACTTCGCCAGCTACCCCGAGTTCCTGCCGAACCTTCGGGGCTGGGATTTTCGCATCAATCTCCCCTACGTTCGCTACAAGCTTGCGAACCGAGGCAGCGGCTCGCCTGTCTCCATGCTCGGTGTCGTCGAAGGTCCTTCGACGGTGAACGCCATCGATCTCTACGGGCACAGGAACAATTCGATCTGGCTGTTCCAGGTGGGCGCTAACGGAAGCGTGCAATACAAGACGCTTCCGAGCTCCCGCGACATCAACGGATCCGCGACGCGCAATGCGCGCTCGCTCGCCGCAGGATGGAAGATGGTCGGCACGGGGTTCGTCCCCCTGCCGAACCAGCTCGTGTTCTCCAGCGAGGCGATCGCGAGCGCAGTGGCCGGCCAAGGGGTGGGAGCGGCGAAGATTGTTCTCGTGGCGCGGGCGCTGAGCGGGCGGCTCTACATGAACCAGCTCCTGGTAAATGGCGACGAGGCACCAGTGTGGGCCGGTGGCTGGACGCCGCTCGCGTGGAGTGCCAGCGGCCCCGCCTCGCTGACCTCCGGCTTCGCCGACAAGGTGGCTCTCG
The DNA here is from genome assembly GCA_039927215.1 of Gemmatimonadaceae bacterium. GTDB lineage: Bacteria > Gemmatimonadota > Gemmatimonadetes > Gemmatimonadales > Gemmatimonadaceae > UBA4720. Next base: position 3,872 of record JBDSVO010000241.1, on the reverse strand, counting down.
CCTGGGTTGCGGCGGGAACCAATCGCGTAAATGTCGCCGTCTACACTCCGTCTACTAGCACATGGTCGCCTCCCGTGGATGTGGCGACCGGCAGCGTGCCGCAGCTCCTGTGGGACGGCACGGGGCTGCACCTCCTGTTCGTCGGCTCTCCGACGGCGACGCTCCGCCACACCTCCGCGACGCAGGCTGCGCCGCTCACGTTCGCACCGCTCTCCACCGTCTCGTCGCTGATCGCCGTGAAGAACGGGCAGTTCCACGCGACGGTGCTCAACGAGCGGATCCACGCTGCGCTGCGCCAGGATGACGGGTCGAACACTGCGTCCCGGATCTTCTACTCGAAGTCTATGACCCCGCCGGGCACGGCATCGCGCTGGTCGATCCCGTCCGAGACCGGCCTCGTCACGTTCGCGGCGCCACGGATCGCGGCGGTGCAGCACCAGATCTACGTCGCCGCCACCGATCTCAACGGGCGAATTTTGTACTCGGCCAAAGACATGCTGACCAGGGGCAACGACCTTACCGGGAACTTCAATTCAGACAAATGGACCGGCCCCGGCGAGCTCGTCGACAACGGAGGCCAAGGGTACCGGCAGGTCGAGACGCTGTCCTTCAACGGCGACATCTATTTGACTGCCACTTCGCAGGACGAGATCCAGGGATACAGCACCTGGATCGTCAACATGAGCCGCGCGGCCCTGAAACGCCTGCTCACCGCGAAGCTCGGCATGCGTCTGCTCTGGGGAGAGGCTGGCGGCGGACCGAACGAACTTGGGGCCGGTAGCTTCGTGAAGTTCGGCCGCGACAAGCTGGTGAACACGACATGGCCGGTGAACGGCCAGATCCCGCTCTTCGGCGACTTCGACGGGAACGGATCCGATGATCTCGCGCGAGTGACGCAGAGAGCGGAGCCCGGGGTCGGTGCCGCGCCGGTCTATGTCTCGCTGTTCGACAGCGGCTTCAAGCCGTTCAGCGTGTGGCACACGTTCTTCTCGCGGGACGGCGAGCTGCCGCTCGTCGGCGACTTCAACGGCGACGGCAAGGACGACATCATCACCTTCGTGCAGAAGGCGCAGGCGGGCATCGGATCGGCCCCGGTGTGGGTGGCGCTCTCGCGAGGGGATCGCTTCGGGACGTCCCGTGTCTGGCATACGTTCTTCTCGCGTGCCGGCGAGATCCCGATGGTGGGGGACGTGAACGGCGACGGCAAGGACGACATCATCACGTTCGTGCAGAAAGCGCAGGCGGGCATCGGATCGGCCCCTGTCTTGGTGGCACTCTCCGACGGGACTCGCTTCGGCCCACCACGCGTGTGGCATACGTTCTTCTCGCTCGTTGGCGAGGTGCCGATGATCGGTGACGTCAACGGCGACGGAAAGGACGACATCATCACGTTCGCGCAGCAGGCGCAGGCCGGTATCGGCGCGGCGCCGGTCTGGGTGTCGCTCTCGCAGGGCTTCCAGTTCGGCCCAGCTCGCGTGTGGCATACGTTCTTTTCGCTCAAGGGGGAGTTTCCGCGGGTTGCCGACATGAATCTCGACGGCCGCGACGACATCGTCACTTTTTTGTCGGGGCAGGGAGCCCCAGGTTTCGAGCGTGTCAGCTTCGTCGCCCTTTCGACGGGCACAAACTTCCAGCGCAGCGAGACGCTGGTCAGCGATTTCAGTGACGCGCAGACGCTGCCGTTCATCGGTCACTTCACGAAACGGGGCCTCGATGTGATCACCGGACGTCCGGCGGACTCCACGCGCCGGTTCCCGGATCTTGTCACGTTTCGGACGAACGGACAGGTCAACGTCAGCTTCGCCCTCACGAACTATCCGATCCCGAGCGGCGCACCGTGGGAGCGCTACAAATGGATGACCGACAAGGGGCTCGGTGCAATGCTCTTCCCCGCGTGGATCTGGCAGAGCAACCACCCGTGTCTCGCACAACCGCATGGCTTCGCACTGCTCGGGCAGGCGGGGACGGGAGGCGGCAGTCTAACCAATGTGTCGGTTCGAATGGGCAGCCGGCAGGGGCACGTACAGGAGGAAGTCGGCCACTCGATCTTCGCGAACTGCTTCCGGCAAAGCAGTGATCCGTTCGGATTGTACGCATCGATCTTCGTGACGGATTGGCCTGGAGGCGGTACCGGTATGAGCCAGATCGCGGCGGTTTGCAATCCAGCTGATCCCGATTACTACGACTGCCGCGCGTCGGATGGTCCCGCGCTCCGCACCGAACACATCTTCCTGCATCACATGATTCAGTACGTGGCGGCTCCCGAGGTTTTTCGCGCGCGCCTCGTCAGCGAGACCAATCCTGCATACAAGGCACAGCTGAACGCCTCGTACCAATGGCTGAAGACAAACTGGTACGGTGGCCTCGAGTTCCACACGCAGGCGGCATCAGGTGCGGAGACCGAGCGCAGCGCGCTGCAGTGCGGTCCGGGACAATGTTCGCCGTGAGTGGTGAAAGCGATTTTTCCTGGTGTCGGGTGAATTCAGTCGCGATTCAGCGTCGCCTGCACCAGGAACTCACCTCTGCACCATTCGATCTGGGTCTAGCGGACGTTCTCGTTGAAGAACGCGATCGTCCGCTCCCAGGCCAGCTTGGCCGCCTCCGCGTTGTAGCGCGGCGTTGTGTCGTTGTGGAAGCCGTGCTGAGTGCCGGGATATAGAAAGCGCTCGTAACGGACGTTGGCCGCCTTGAGCGCCTGCTCGTCTGCAGGCCAGCTCGCGTTGATGCGCTCATCCACTTCACAATAGCTCGCGGCCAGGAACCCAGCCAGGCAATGCGGCCGCCTGCTTCACCCAGCTCGCCATTTGCGACTCGTCGAGCTCGTCGTCTTCGCGGACGTCGATGTAGCGCACTTCCTTGTGCTTGCTGGCAACGGGCGGGACTGGTCGCAGCGACGAACCGCGAAAGAAGGTCACCTTGACGTAACGCGTGAATGTGTGGAACGAGAGAAACCAACCTTGATCCTCGATACCGTACAACGGCGAGTTCCACTTCACGGCCTTCCGCACGTTGGGTACGGTCCGCACGATGAGCGCGTCGAGTCGCTTCGCGACGTCGCGTTTCCAACCCGGCATCGCGGCGATGTACGCCTGCACCGGGGCATTGCCTTCCGCCTTCGCGGTTTGCGGATTTCCACCCGACAGGAGAACAACCGAGCCCTTCTCCCGTTTTGGCACCTTCATCGGCTTGGCCTTCGCGCCTGCCTTCGGCGCGGGTCTACCGTTTCTTCGACTTGCCATTGTGGGCCACGGCGGCCTTCACGAGCGCCTTGAACGCGCGCGCGTCCACCGTCTCCCCTTGGTGGATGTCGATCGCCCGTCGCGTGCCGCCTTCCAGGCTGGAATTGAAGAGGCCCGACCGGTCCGGAATCTTGGCCCCCTGGGCGAACGTGAGCTTCACGGCCTTCTTGTACGTCTCCCCGGTGCACACGATCCCGTCGTGCGACCAAACCGGGACGCCCGTCATGTTATTTGATGGCTTCTTCCATTTCCGCTCCTCGACAATCTCGGGGTCGGCCTCCAGAATCAGCGCCCGCATGCGGGCGAGGGTCTCGTCGCGCCAATCTTTCATCACTCTCTCCTCATTTTGGTAACGTATGGCAGCATGAACATGTAAAGGCCGCTGAACAAGAGGAAAGCGAGCGGGAGCAGCGGGGAATAGGTCACCCACGCTGGAGGCTGCCCCAGCGTCATTGCAGCGAAGTTGGCGATGACTGTCAACGTGAAGGCAATCGACAGCCAGCGGTGAATCTGCCGAACCCACCTGTTCCAATTCATGGCATCCTCTCGAGCAGGTCGACAAGCTTTCCCCCCATCTTCTTCCAGCCGTAGCGCGCACCGCCGGACTCCCGCTTCTGGTCCGGCGTGAAGCCC
>JBDSVO010000240.1:0-2654 GCA_039927215.1 Gemmatimonadaceae bacterium | reverse complement strand
CCTCGGTGTGGCCCATGTTCGTGTACCACGCGCGTCCACCGTCAAAATCGTGATACCAAGACATCGGATGGCGGTCACCGTTCGTCCCGCCCTCGTAACTCTTCTCGTCGATGTCGACGAGCACGTGAATCGTCGGATCGATCGACTTGAAGTTGTAGAACTCGTCTTCGCGGTCCCAGCGGTCCGGCAGACCCTCCGTGGATGGGTGGCTCTTGTCGAGCACTCGGAACGTTCCTTTGCGAACGTTGGGGTTGTTCGGATGGCTAATGAACCACGCACCGGCGAGCCTGCCGTACCACGGCCAGTCGTACTCGGTGTCCGCGGCGGAATGAATTCCGACGTATCCGCCGCCGGCCTGGATGTAGCGCTCGAAATCGTCCTGCTGCGCGGCGTCGAGCACGTCGCCGGTTGTGCTCAGGAAGACGACTGCGCTGTAGCGCGCGAGATTTTTCGAGGTGAACGCGCCGGCGTCTTCAGTCGCGTCGACGGCGAATCCATTCTCCTGTCCGAGCTTCCGAACAGCGGCGATGCCGACGCCGATGGAGCTGTGACGGAATCCGGCCGTCTTGGAGAAGACGAGTACGCGAGATTCCTGGTTGCGTTTGGCGGTGAAGCCGAGGAGCGAAGCGGCTAGAAGCGCGAGCGGAAGAAGTCGTTGCATGGGCGAATCCAAGGGGATGCGTGACGACCGGTGGACGGCGACACGCCAATCTGCACATCCGCCGCGGCGGCGGACAGAGGAGGGTTCACTCAGCAGTCGTGCGCTCGCGAATTGAACGGTTCGCCTGCAGCTTTGCTGACTGTCAAAGCGCTCGAGATGGATCGCGCGTAACCGGAACACGCTGAGCTGGCGACACCGATATCGTGGACCAGGGAGGGACTATGACGGAGAACACCTCGAGGAGCCAGACTGTTCACCGGTGGTACACACGCCCAGTCTTCTTCGTTGCCGACGTGAATCGCGCGGCTCGCTTCTACGTCGAGATGCTCAGCTTCGAGAAAGGTTGGCACCAAGGCGACGGTTCAGGGACAGTCTGCCAGGTGAATCGCGGAGAGTGCGAGATCATTCTCTGCGAAGACGCAACGCGCAGAGACAGAGGACGACTGTTTATTGAGCTGACCGCGGAGGGCCTTGCAGATCTTCGCCGTGAGTTCGCCGAGCGCTCCGTTCCGACGAAGGAAACATGGTGGGGCTACGACACACTCCAAGTCGACGATCCCGACGGCAATGAGTTGCTCTTCCCTCGTCCCGATTAAGTAATAATGGCCGGTTCGCTACGCCGCAGTAGGCGATCCGAACCAGGTTGTCAGCGCGTCGGCGAGTCCCGGTTCAGTCAGGTCTCCCACCCAGGCCACATACCCGTCGGGCCGAATCAATACAGCGGTTGGAGCGGTGACCGCTCCGATCGCGGAAGCTCCCACGGACCATCATACTCGGCCTCGCGGCCCGCCTCCGGCGATCACCACCCATGTTCGGTCGCTGACGATCACGATCATCCACACAGCGACGATCATCAACCCGTACATCTCGCGGGCTTGTTCGATGCGGAGATCCCGCATTTCCCATTCGGCGAACATCGACGTGATGGGAACGTGCTGCGCGCGGGAATAGAGAGACCCCGCCCAGACAAGCGCGATAAGCGCGAGCGCTCCCGGCGCCCAAATGGGTGCCCTCCGTCGAATCTCAAGTCCACACACCGCCGCCGCGGCGCCGTAAATACCTATCCAGCGAAGCGGGTCGGGATCGTTGAACTGCACTGCGGCTGAGAACAGGAACATCAGCAGCATGATCCCGTTCGCCAGAGTCCAAAGGGGTGCTCCCATGTGTTGATTTGGTTAGATCGTTGATACCAGCGCCGCAGCTAACTCCCGAATATGTCGCCCGAAAGTTCATTTCGTACTGGCTTGCACTGCCGCGACGGTGGCCATCTTTTGCAAGCGAATGAGAGTACAATTGCAAGGAATGGCACGTCGTGACGACTGACGACGCGCCCATCCTCGTCGAGGCCTGCGTCGATTCCGTTGCGTCGTCACTCGCGGCGGAGCGCGGCGGAGCACGACGGTTGGAGCTGTGCGACGCGCTCTTCGACGGTGGGACGACGCCGAGTGCGGGGATGATCGCCGCGTGCAAGGCAGCCGTGTCGATCCCCGTCTTCGTCATGATCCGCCCCCGCGGAGGTGGCTTCGTGTACTCGGACGCAGAGCGCGACGTGATGCGACGCGACGTCGTCATCGCTCGGGAGCTAGGCGCTGACGGAGTGGTGATAGGCGGCCTGCGTCCCAACGGCACCGTGGATCTCGCGCTCGTCCGGTCCCTGATGAAGGCGGCGCATGAACTGCCGGTAACCTTCCACCGCGCGTTCGACCTCACACCGGATTTCGGGGCGTCACTGGACCTGCTCGCCGAAGCTGGTGTGCAGCGCATCCTCAGTGGTGGCGGAACAGCGACAGCATTGGACGGTGCGACGGTACTGGCGGATCTGGTGCGCCAGGCAGGGTCGCGCGTGGTCGTGATGGCGGGCGGCGGTGTGCGCGAAGAAAATGTGCGCACTCTGGTGTCAGTCTCTTGCGTGCGAGAAGTTCACGTTCGACTCACTCGACTGACACTCGGCGGAGCGCCGCCGACTCGTCATGGCCTGCGCGTGCGCAAACCC
>JBDSVO010000239.1:0-33420 GCA_039927215.1 Gemmatimonadaceae bacterium | reverse complement strand
CGGCTCGGACGACTTCGAGCGGAGCGTACCAAACAAGGTCATCGATGCACTTTCACTCGGACTCCCGATCATCACGTCGCTTCGAGGCGAGGTAGCTGCTCTGACCGAACAATTCAGCGTCGGACTGCGTTACGGGACGGATTCAAATCAAACTCTGTACGACCGCCTTGCAATTCTTATCGGAGATCAGGCATTGCAGCAGCGCATGTCTCGTAACGCTCTCGATCTCTACGATGAGCGCTTCTCGTATGAGAAAGTATATGGCGACGTGGTCGCGCATCTGGAAAGTCTTGCCTCGGCCGCCCAGAGCTGGGTTTGACCCTGGACGACAAGGCCGAGGAGCTCCGGGCGTTACGAGGAAGGCGCTCGACAAGCGCTCGCGTCAGCCGTCGCGATGGAGCCCCACGAGCTGGGGGCCTCAGCTGTCGCGCCAGAATTTCGTGCGCCCTACCTTTTTTACGAGCAGCGGATACAGGAGCTCGTTTCGCCGGCTCATGACGTTCTCGAACTCGGGGCGGGCTCGGGAATGCACACCTCCGCCCTCCTCCGGACAGGCGCTCGGGTCATAGCCAGCGATATCTCACCCAGCGCACTGGCGTTGCTTCGGCGCAGGCTTGCACGGCTCGGGCCTGAGCGGCTGATCACGCGAGTCGCTGACATGGAAGCTCTTCCATTCGAATCCGGATCATTCGATGTGGTTGCTTGCGCTGGTAGTTTGAGCTACGGGCAGCCGGATCTCGTCGATGCAGAAGTACGGAGGGTGCTGCGCGCCGGCGGCACGTTCATCTGCGTTGACTCACTGAATCACAATCCTGTGTATCGCGTAAACCGCTGGTTGCATTACACACGCGGGCAACGAACGAGGAGCACACTCCTTCGAATGCCCAATGCAGCTCGCATCGACTCGATCTCGCAACACTTCCAGTCCGCGGAGGTACGCTACTTCGGTGGACTCTCGTGGGTGATGCCTTTTCTCAAGAGAGTCATCGGGAGTGATCGCGCGAGTCGGGTCTCAGACGCGGCGGATCGGATGTTGAATGTGAAACGCTCTGCGTTCAAGTTCGTGCTCGTGGCGCAGGGGCGACATCCAACCGTCGGTCGGTGAATGGTTTAGGTCACTTTCCCTAAAGGTAATTATCACAGGCACCTCCGCGGCTATGACCGTGGCAAATGCCGTGATTGTCCCGAAATGAGCATGGACAATGTCGGGACGGAACTGCCGAATCCGGGAGCGGATCGACTTGATCTGATTGTAGAGCACATCCGGACGCATCGAGGACCGGAACGATAAGACTTCGGTTGTAACGCCGCTCGCAGCGATCCTGTCGATCTCTGAATGAGCGAATATCATTGACGCCGTCCCCGGGGGACCCTGAGGAACGATGTACAGAACTTTCACGTCTGTGCGCTCGAAGCTACCACTGCCGCACGCGTGCCATGATCTGAAGATTCAGATTAGCAACGTCGCTCGTAAAATTCCGATTGTAGTTCTCCATCACCTCGAGCCGGGCTCCGAAGTCCCCGTACTTCGTGAACTGCATTCGCTCGGCGCCCACCGCTACGATGACGTCGGTGGTTCTGTTCGGCGGAACGACAAATCCTGGCGGCAACGGGTTGTAGTTCGCGAATCTCAGTATGCTGTTGAGATAGTTGCCTGCCTGATCCCGCACTATTCGCCGGAGTGTTACGCCCGTCCGACCTATGGGTGAGTAGCGTGTCCACGACAGCGTCGAAGCCGCACCCGCGGCAACGCCGGCGCTCGTTCCAAGGAGCTGTCCGCGATTGGTGTGGCCCTGCCTGAGCGGGGAATGAAGATAGACGGCGTCCTCGATCCGCAATCGGGCGAGGGTCGGAAGCTGATAGTTGACGAGCTCTCCCTTCACGACGTCGATTCTCTCTGACCGGCGACGAAGGGTTTTCTGAAATCCGAGCATGTACTCGCGCTCGTGATCTATGTCCTGGAGGAATTCCCGCCTGTCGTAGAACTGATCTTCGTATCCTCGCTCTCCGTAGACCTCGAAGCCGCTCTTCGGAAATGCCCACCGAAAAAAGAGGGAGGCCAGCTGATTGTCGAGCCCCGCGGTGTCACCAGCGGCGTATTCGTTCTTCAGGAACAAGGCCTTGAAAGGCTTCTTCCAGAAGTCTCCGCTCGGCTCGCCTTTCTGATACGGAACATGGAAGAATCTGGAGACACCGATCTCGAGTCCGCGAATACCGCGGGGAAGAATCACGAAGGTCGCGGCCGTCGTGAGACGAACGGTGCCGGTTTCCGGGCCGGTAAAGTGCGCCCCTCCAGTCACCGGGCCGAAATCGGACTGATAGAGCTTGCCCCACATCACGCGCCCGTGCAGCCGCGCGATCCAGAGATCGACCGGTTGCCCTGTTCCGACGAAAATGTGGGGAAAGCCCGGGGCATTGTTGCTCAGGAGAAACGGATACTCGGTCGCCGGCCCAATCCACTGATTGCCGGTGGCTGCTCCAATGGTTGCGTATCTCGAGTCGAGACGAATCGCGGTCTCGCCCATATCCACGCGTTTGTAACGCGATGGTCCAAACCGCTGAGGCAGGTCCACGAGCTGCGTGAACGTTCCGTGATTGTACTGATACAGCTCCCGCTGCCCGTTGTGGAGAAGCGGAAAGTCGTCGTTGGTCGCTAGAAACGCGAGCGGGGCGAAAGTGAATGAGAGGGGTCGATAGCGGCCCGAAACGTTTCCACTCAACGCGTAATTCCAGCCGCGGCCTGCCCACACGGGGCCATCGTTCGCGCCGTATGGATAGGAGGAATTGTACCTCTCCGTCGTGGTGACGGCGCCGAGGTCGAAGGTAGAGCTCCGGAAGCGCGTTTTGAGCTTCCATGGGCCAGTTGAATCGCTGGCCACAAAGCTGCCCACCTCGTCGGCGGAGAAGCCTCGGATCGACCATGGGTACAGAGGTGCGATCCCGGCCACCTGCAGTACGCGCAGGTACTCCTCGAACTCGCTGCCGGTTGAAAAGTCGGTCAGTGTTACGCGCGATGGCTGAGCGCTCAGGCCGCTCGGAACCGCGAGGAGACAAATCATGGCGAAAATCATTGCCGGCCGCGCGGACGGCCGCGTCTTGCGAGCCTTCATTTCGAAGGCAGGGCAGCTGAAACCCTCAGTCACGGGCACGAGTATCTTCGGACTAGGCGACTATCGCGCGACTGATGACGATCTCGTCGGCGCCTGGGGGAGGCGCGGTGGGGAGCGGTGCCGTACGCGGGATCACTCTCAGCAATTCTTCCTCGGCACCGAGGGCTGCTGCGACAAGGCCGACACCGGCCAGGCCTCTATTGCGATCGATCGCGGCAACGATCGTCAGCCAAAGAATCTGCAGGTCCAGCGCAACGCTCCGGGGTCCGTCAACGTAGACAAGGCCCAGTCTCGATTTCCACGGTCGGATGATCTGGTTGTAGCGTAGGTCGGGATCTTCACTTCCGCGAAGAATCTCGCCTTCATCCGCGAACACTATTGACGCGAGGTCTGTGATTCCGGGGCGGACCCCCAGCAGCCGCCTCTCGTGGGGCGTGTAAAGTCGCGTTTCACGCTCGACGTTCGGCCTTGGACCAACGAGCGACATTTTTCCCAGCAGGACGTTCCAGAGCTGGGGGAGCTCGTCGAGCTTGAACCGGCGGACGAATGCGCCGAGGGGTGTTATCCGAGAATCGTCACCGGCCGTGGAGTCGACCCCGGTGAGGTCCGCACCGCGAACCATCGAGCGGAACTTCACCATCCTGAACGGACGCTCACCGCGGCCGGTTCTGGTCGCCACGTAAAAGGGATTGTGATAGTCCTGCAGATAGATCGCGATCGAGAGGACGGCGATCAGCGGCGACAGCAGAAGGAGACTGGCGCCAGACACCGCGATGTCCAGCGCCCTCTTCATTCGAAGGTTTCTTGCTGCGCTCCGACAAGCGCGAGGCCGCGCTGTACGATGTAGTCCACGGTCGGGTAGTAGCTGCGCTCGAGGGGGTTGCTCGTCGGCGCCGGAGCGTCCGGCAGCGTTACTCGCCGCGGGGCCGCGCGCATCACCCGCGGGTCGAGCGCCTCCGCTATCGACGCGATCACTTCAGCCGCCATCCCACAGCTGCGCCAGTCGCCGTCAACGGCTAGCAGTCGTCCCGTTTTCTTCACGGACGATATGATCAAAGTCGCGTCGAGAGGATTGAGAACTCTGAGGTCGATCACGTCGCACTCGATGCCGTTCGCGCTCAAACGCGCAGCGGCCTCGCGGCAGAGATGTGCGCTGTAGCTGCACCCGACCATTGTGAGATCGGGGCCCGTCCTCGTCAGTCTCGGACCTTCGTCGGCCAGGTTGCGCTCCTGGATCGGAGGGAGCTTTTCTTCAAGCCCGTATAGCCATCTGTCGTCCAGGTACAGCACGGGGTCGTCCGAGAGGACACTCGCAATCAACAGGTCGCGTGCGTCAGTTGGCGTTGACGGCATCACGACGCGTAACCCGGGGATGTGCGCGAACCAGGACTGGAGCGACTGAGAATGCTGTGCACCCTGCTCGCCTCCGCGGTTGATGATCGCGCGAATGGTGATGGGTGCAGAGACCTGCCCGCCGAACATTGATCTCCACTTGGCGGCCTGAGTCACGATCTGGTCCACTGCTAGCAGCATGAAGTCCACTCGCGGGTGAATCACTACAGGACGGTAGCCGCATAGCGCGGCGCCGAGTGCCGCGCCGGTGCAGCCGAGCTCCGAGACGGGCGTGTCGATAACGCGCTCGCGGCCGAACTGGCTGTCGAGGTCGGTCATCGAATTCCCGACGTACCACGGACTCCACAGCCCTTGACCGATTGTAAAGACCTCGGAGTGGTTAGCCAGCAGGTGTTCGAAGCCGTCCCGAATGGCGGCTCCGTAACCCGTCGTAGCCGCGGCCTTCTTCACTGCTTGTTCGCCATCGTGCCGCTGTAAACGCGGCTGAGCAATGCCTTGGCGGGTGGATAGCCATCGTGAGTTGCAGTCGCCCATGCCTCCTCGACGACGACGTGCGCCTCCGTCCAGAACTGCTTTAGCTGCTGCCGATTCAGCGCACCGATGTCCTCGAGTGCGACTGCAAGCCGGCTGATTGGATCGCGGAGCTTCCACACGGCAAGATCGTCCTTGCGCTTCACCCCCACATCCTCGTCTTCACGGTGGCCAACGTGCCCTCTCCAGCGATAGGTAACTAGCTCGAGGAATCGCGGCCCATCACCAGCGCGGATCGCCGCGACAGCTTCGCGTGTCACGGCCCGGACTGCAGCGAGGTCGTTCCCGTCCGCGCGGGCCCACTCGATTCGATGCGCTTCGGCGTAGCGACAGACCGAGGCGTCGGGCTGACGAAGCGCTATGTGCAGGTGACTCGAAAAAAAGTTATTCTCGCAGACAAAGAGCACTGGGATCTTCATGAGAGCCGCAAGATTCATCGACTCGTGAAACACTCCTTCCTCGGTAGCTCCGTCGCCGAAGAATGACACAGCCATTGCCCCATTGCCGTCCATCTTGGCCGCGAGGCCGGCACCAACGGCGATGGGGATAGTAGCGCCGACTATCGGCACCGTCCCGTAAAGGCCGTTTGGAATGTCAATCAGGTGCATCGAGCCGCCCATACCTCGAGAAACCCCGGTATCCTTTCCCTGGACCTCGGCAAGCAGTCCGTGAGGTGAGCCACCGAGCGCCAGAAAGTGGCTGTGCGAGCGGTGTGCGCCAAATACGCGATCGCCCTGGCGGACGTAGCTCGCGACGCCAACGGCCGGGGCCTCTTGACCGATCGCAAGGTGGCAGGGGCATTTCACGACGCCCTGCGACACCATGTCTCCGATTTTCTCCTCGACGACGCGAATGAGAATCATCCGCTGCAGACCGGCGAGCAGCGCCTCCGTATCGTCGGCGTCGATCATCACAGGCTCGTGATAATGCTCGGCGTCAGCGAGCGTGCCGAGCGAGCCGGCGTTGCGCTGAATCAGGGCGTCGAGACTAGCCATGGAACTTCCGGATGCGGTCGCAGATGTAGTCGACTTCGTCGTCGGTGAGCGAGGTATTCATCGGCAGGAGAAAGCAGCGTGTGAACAATGCGTCCGTAAATGGCAGTTTCACACCTGCGAGACCCAGGCCATCGAACTGATGAACGGGTTTGCCCGCCCACTGGACGATCGTGCGAATGCCCTCAGCCTCGAGCTGCTTGCGTAGCTCATCGCGTTGCCCTGATTCGACTTCGTAGTTCTGGTATACGTCGAAATGCTCCGGATCATCGTCCGGCCCCGGCGGAAGAACGAAATCCTCCAGGCCCTGCAGGCCGTCGCGATAGCGTCGGGCGATCTCGCGGCGGCGCTCGATTTCGGATTCCAGCTGCTGGAATTTCACATTCAGCACCGCTGCCTGGAGATTGTCCAGGCGCGAGTTCAGGCCCCACGTAACGACAAGTCCCGTCTCATCGCGCCCGTGGTCCCGGAGGAGCGACATTTTTCGTGCCAGCGCCGAGTCGTTCGTAGTTAGACCACCACCATCGCCGAAACACCCGAGGACCTTTGCCGGATAGAAGCTGAACTCGGCTGCCAGACCAAACGTCCCGGCACTCCGACCTTTGTATTTCGAGCCGAGCGCCTGCGCGGCATCCTCGATGATCGTGAGTCCGTGGCGGTCGGCAATCTTCTGCAGAGCATCCATATCGCACGTCCGCCCGTTCAGCTGGACCGGCATGATTGCGGCAGTTCTCGGCGTGACAGCGGCGGCGGCAGCTGAAGGATCGATCATGTGATCCGGGCCGCATTCAACGAGGACTGGCGTCGCGCCGGCGAAATGGATGGCAGCGGCGGAGGCGACGTAGGTGTGAGACGGCACGATCACTTCATCGCCAGCCCCGATGCCAGCGGCGCGGAGCGCAATGATGAGCCCGTCGGTCCCATTGGCTACACCAAGTGCGTGCTTTGCACCGGTAAACCCGGCGAGCGCGCTCTCGAACTCCACGAGATCGCTCTGGAGGATAAACGCCCCCCGGTCCATGACCGCCGTGACGGCCTTCAGGATATCCTCACGCTGTTGAGCAAACAGGTGTGAGTACCGGAAGAACGGGATCGACATCCGCGTTGTAGCGACTGACGTCATGCGACTCGGGTTATTTCGGTACGCAAAAAAACGTCCTGCCGGTTCACAGCGAACCGCAGCGAAAGTGCCAACTCTTTCCCTGCGCTCAATCTACAGGGCTAGCGAGCGCCCATGCCAGTCTCGCGCCAAATCGCGAGAAGGCTATGACTGGCGCTCGAAGTGGGCGGGGTTAGCCAGATACCAACCGACGGTCTTTCGGATTCCCGATGCGAACGTCTCGCGTTGTTTCCAGCCAAGCTCCTTCTCGATCAGCGAGCAGTCGATTGCATACCTGAAGTCGTGCCCAAGTCGGTCGGTTACCGAAGTCAGCAGGTCCGCGTACTTCCCGCGCGAGCGAGGACGCAGCTCGTCCAGAATTCCACAGATCTCGCGCGCGATGTCGATGTTGCGGCGCTCGCTCTGACCGCCGATCAGATACGTCTGACCGTCGCGTCCGCGGCGGACGACGGTGTCGATTGCGTCACAGTGGTCGGTCACGTAAAGCCAGTCGCGAATGTTGAGTCCGGCGCCGTAGATCGGGATCGGTGTTTCCGCCAGCGCCGAGCGTATCACCGTCGGAATGAATTTCTCCGCGTGCTGGTACGGACCATAGTTGTTCGAGCAGTTGGTCATCGTCACCGGCAGGCCGTACGTGTGATGATAGGCATTCACCAGATGATCGGAGCCGGCCTTGCTCGCCGAGTAGGGTGAGTTCGGTGAGTACGGTGTGCGCTCGTTGAACGGCGGATCGTCCTCTGCAAGACTTCCGAATACCTCATCGGTCGAGACGTGATGAAAACGCACATCGTTTCTCGTCCCGTTCGACAGCCATGCGGCGCGCGCAACCTCGAGGAGGGTGAACGTGCCCACCAGGTTCGTCTCGATGAATGCGGCAGGGCGGGATATCGAGCGATCCACGTGAGATTCGGCGGCAAAATGCACGACGGTATCGACCGGCCGTTTGCGGATCAGCTCGTCCACCAGCTCACGATCGGTGATGTCACCTTTCACGAAATCGTGGCGAGGGTCGTCGATCACCACGGAAAGATTGTCGAGTGAGCCCGCATAGGTGAGCGCGTCGAGCGTCGTGACCTGCACCTCTGGATCATTCCGTAGGACATGCTCCACGAAGTTCGCGCCGATGAATCCCGCGCCGCCGGTTACGAGCATCGACCTGGGTGTATGTGCCGTCATGCCTTCGCGGTCGGGGTTTCGAGGAGTGATAGGTCCATCGTGTCATGTAAAGCGTCGCGCCACGGCCGCGGGGACATGCCAAACCGCGCCTCGAAGGATGTCGTATCGAGCACAGAATACGCGGGACGCTGCGCAGGGGTAGGGTATTCACTCGTCGTTATGGGGACGAGACGGCGAATGCGGCTTTCACCTCTTATTCCAAGCTCGTCGAGAATCGCCTGCGCAAACTCGAGCCAGCTCGCTTCGCCGGCGTTCGCAAAGTGATACGTGCCGCCGAGTTTTCGGTCTCGGGCCACTGCGTCCGCGACGATCAGGAGACCATCCGCAAGGTCGGCAGCTGACGTCGGTCGCCCGATCTGATCATTCACTACGCGCAGCTCGTCGCGTTCGGCAGCGAGTCGCAGAATTGTCCGGACGAAGTTGTGTCCGCGGTGACTGAAGACCCACGATGTTCGAATTATTGCGTGGTGCGCCGCTTCCTCTCGAATGGCCGTCTCGCCTGCGAGCTTGGTCACACCGTACACGCCGAGCGGCGAAGGTGGCGTCTCAGGTGTGTAGGGCACTCGACCGTCGCCTCCGAAAATGTAGTCCGTCGAGATGTGGACTATCGGCACGCCTGCTGCAGCCGCAGCATTGGCAACGTTTCGTGCGCCGGTGGTGTTCACGGCGGCCGCCTGTCCGGGCTCTGACTCGGCACGATCGACCGCGGTGTATGCCGCGCAATTCATGATGACATCGGGCCGGCTCGCGCGAACCGCGGCTTCGACAGCTGTTGCATTGGTTACGTCGAGCATGGCGCGCGAATACGCGAATACCGCCCATCCTGCTCGGGGTGCACGGTCGCTCACTTCGCTGCCCGCCATCCCACTTGCGCCCGTAACGAGGAGTCGCTTCATCTACGCGAGCGGCAGATCGGCTCGATCATTCGATAGCGGAGCGTACGCAGCGTCTTTCGGAGAAAGAAGCGCGTCTTGTATCGGCCAGTCTATTCCGATGAGAGGGTCGTTCCACGGAATCCCGCGATCGTCGGCCGCTTCGTAAGGCGTCGTGCACTTGTAGATCACATCCGCAATTTCCGACAGAACACAGAAGCCGTGAGCGAAGCCTTCTGGCACCCAGAGCGAAGTGAGATTCCCGTCGCTCAGCTCGACGCCAAACCATTTTGCGAACGTCGGTGACCCACGCCGGATGTCGACGGCGACGTCGAATATTCTCCCACGGGCGACGTGAATCAGCTTTCCCTGGGGATGGTCGAGCTGGTAATGCAGCCCGCGCACTACACTCTGCGCGGACCGGCTGTGATTGTCCTGAGCGAAATGCTGCGGCACAGGCGTACCGGCCAGGCGTCGCGTGCTGAACGTCTCCAGAAAAAAACCGCGCTCGTCGCGAAATACCTGAGCGTCCACGAGAAGAACTCCCGGCAGTGACGTCTCGCGAACCTTCATCGGACAGGCCTCGGCTCGTCCAGCAGCGACCTGAGATAGCCCGCATACGCGCTCGATCCCAGCCCATCCGCCAGCTTCAGCAGACCGGCGTCGTCGATGAACCGCATGCGATATGCTGCTTCCTCGGGGGCGCCAATCTTCAGTCCCTGTCGCTCTTCCACAACCGCGACGAAGTTCGACGCGGCCAGCAGCGCATCGTGGGTTCCAGTGTCGAGCCACGCGACACCGCGCCCGAGCGTCTGGACGCTCAAGGCTCCGCGCTCGAGGTATTTCCGATTCAGATCGGTTATTTCCAGCTCGCCTCGAGGAGAGCGCTCGAGCCGTCCGGCCAGATCGACAACCGAATTGTCATAGAAGTAAAGGCCGACGACGGCGTAAGATGACTTTGGCTTATCGGGCTTCTCTTCGATGCTCTTCGCGCGCCCGTTGGCACCGAACTCCACGACGCCGTACCGCTCCGGATCCTTCACGTGATACGCGAAGATCGTCGCTCCCGAAGCTTCTTCTGCAGCGGTTTGAAGCTGCTCCGGCATACCCTGTCCAAAAAAAATGTTGTCGCCGAGAATCAGCGCAGAACTATCGCTTCCGATGAAATCCGCACCGATGATGAACGCCTGCGCCAGGCCTTCCGGCCGCTCCTGCGCTGCATAGGAAAGCTCGATGCCGAATTGTCGACCATCACCGAGCAGCTCGCGGAATCGCGGAAGGTCGGACGGAGTGCTGATCACGAGGATTTCCCGAATGCCCGCGAGCAGAAGGGTAGTCAGCGGATAGTAGATCATTGGCTTGTCGAACACAGGGATGAGCTGTTTCGACACTACGCGCGTGGATGGCCACAGGCGAGTGCCTGAGCCTCCCGCGAGAATGATTCCCTTGCGTGTCATGCGATTATTGCTGTCAGGTCCGATGGGGTGCGGGGCGTTGCAGTGATTGGTTTGTCGATGACGTTCTGGAATCACGCAGAATCTAAGTGGGGGCGTATCCAATCGCTTACGACTGCCGTTTCGGCTATATTGTGGCAGAATAATTGCCCATAGCCGAGCCGGGTCAGCGCGACAGATGTATTTCGCCCTCTCGTCGTCAGGTCACATCATCCACCATAGTTGATGGCAAAACGCTCGGCGCTGGCGAAGCAGCACCACCTGCGCCTTACTTCTTCACCGGTTCCGACAATGGCATCGGGGCGTATCGAATCGCCCCTCCATGTCCGCACGCGGCTCCGCGAGCGACGCCCCGTCTCGGTAAAGCGCCACACGTCGCGCATCGCAACCCGCCTCGGAGTACTGCTCGCCGCAGATATTGCCGCCATCGCGATCTGCACTTTCCTCGCGCGCGCGGCCACCGACCAATCAGCGATTGGAACGTGGATGTCGGCGGAGTTCGGGAGAGCGATGGCAGGGAGTTACGGCGGGCCGGTGTTCGGCCCTCTTCTTTTCCTGAGCCTCGTTTTCACGGGATGCTATAGCCGTCACCGCAGCCTGAATGGCAAGTTTCGCCTTCTCGCCGCGGCTGGACTCGCCTGCGGCGTCGTTCTCTTGAAGCTGGTCGGCGGCGGTGATCTGGTGGGCGCTCTCTCCGTGTACACGCCCACTGTCCTCCTCACCTGGTTCGTGCTGCTCGGAGTCCGCGGAGCAGCCGAGATGTTCCTGAGCAGCGTCTGGCCTGGCTCGCGCGGGGCTGCACCGGCCCTCCTCGTCACAGATCGGCTCGAATCGAGCCTGCAGCTCGAGCGAGCGGTGTTGGCCGCGGGCGGCGACTACTCCCTCGCCGGTTACGTCTCGATCGGGCCGCGCGGGTTCGACGGCTGCGTCGGCTCCATCTGGGAGCTTGCGGATATCATAGATGCGCACGAGGCGGAGACGGTCGTGGTCTGCGAGCATCTCAACGATCAGCAGATCACGAGTGTTCGCGAAGCGAGCCTCGCAGCCGGTTGCCAACTGCTCTATCCGGCGCGCGCTGTGAAAATCGCCGGCGTTCGGCCTGCGCTCGTGTGGCACCAGGATCAGCCGTTCTTCGAGTTGGGTGCCCCGGTTCTCAAGGCGTCAGCTATCACCATCAAGCGGATTGTCGACCTGATTGGGGCGTCACTTGGGCTGGTGCTGCTTTCCCCTGTGTTCCTGCTCATCGCCCTGGCTGTAAAGCTGGATTCGCCGGGTCCTGTATTCTTTACGCAGGACCGGGCCGGCCTCGGCGGGCGCCGCTTCCGGATGTTGAAGTTCCGCACCATGCGGGTGGGCGCAGATGCCGAGAAACACACGCTTTCCCATCTCAATCACACCGGCGATTCTCGCCTCTTCAAGATCCCGCAGGACCCGCGCGTGACGCGCCTCGGGGCTTTGCTCCGGCGCTGGAGCCTCGATGAGCTTCCGCAGTGCTGGAACGTCCTCTGGGGCGACATGTCTCTAGTGGGACCACGACCTTTCTTCGAGGCCGATTTCGCGACGTATCAGGACCACCATTTCCGTCGTCTTGACGCTAAGCCAGGAATAACGGGACTCTGGCAGGTCAGCGGCCGAAGCTCGGTGGTGGACTTCGAGGACGTGGTCTACCTCGACCGTCAGTACATCGAACAATGGACGTTCTGGCTTGACGTCAGCATCATGGCGCGCACGCTGCCGGCAGTCGTCCGCCGAACCGGCGCCTACTGACCGCATATGCGGCCGCGCTGGCGGCGACGGAGTGATTGATTCCGCCAGTCAGTTACTCCAGATTGTGACCCTGCTCACGCCATTCGCGCGAGCTTTCTTTAATTGATCAGCGTGCCGGGCTTTTGCCCTGCTGATAGACCCGATTGGAGGGAGTGTTGAGAGTATTTGTCACCGGCGCCGCCGGATTTCTGGGAAGCCATCTGGCCGATGCCTTTATCGCGAGAAACGATGAGGTAGTAGGCTGCGACAATATGATCGGCGGCGATCTTCAGAATCTTCCGGAGGGAATCGAGTTCGAGGCAACCGACTGCAATGACCTGCCGGCAATGAAGCGCCTCACCAAGGGCGTGGACGTGATCTTCCATACTGCCGCAATTGCAACCGAAGGGCTCAGCGTTTTCTCACCGGCTCTGATCGCTACTCACGTCTACACAAACACGGCGACGGTTCTCGCTGCGGCCGCCACCAACAATGTCAGGCGCTTTGTCCACTGCTCGAGCATGGCACGCTACGGCAACGGCCCTGTTCCGTATGTCGAGGATCAGCCGCTCGAGCCGGTGGACCCGTACGGAATAGCCAAGCTGGCAAGCGAGCTCGTAGTGCGGAATGTGTGCGAGACGCACGACATCGAGTATACGATCGCTGTTCCGCACAACATCATCGGGCCAAAGCAGAAATACGACGATCCATATCGCAACGTCGCGAGCATCATGATCAACCGAATGCTCCAGGGAAAGCAGCCGGTTATCTATGGAGACGGAGGACAGAAACGCTGCTTCTCGTTCATCCAGGATTGCGTCAACCCGCTCATCAAGATGGGCACGATCCCCGCCGCAGTTGGAGAGACGATCAACATTGGTCCGGATGAGGAATACATATCGATTCTCGAGCTCGCACAGATCATTGCCGAGCTGCTGAACTTCCCGCTCGATCCGATCATGGTGGCTGAACGGCCGCGCGAAGTTCGCTACGCAACCTGCTCGGCGGACAAGGCACGGCGCCTACTCGATTATCGCACGACGGTCACGCTCCGCGACGGGCTGCAGAGCATCGTCGATTGGATCTCCACTCACGGCACCAAGCCGTTCGACTACCATCTTCCAATCGAGATCGAGTCGCCACTCGTGCCTGCGACGTGGACGTCGCGCCTGCTCTAGACACGCGATCGATCCGCGATCCGGCCGCACGGCTGGTCAATGACCGATAGAAGAGTTGTCGGGCGAAAGCTCAGGATCGGCATGCTTGGGCTCTACGGCATGCCGATGGCCAAGCTTCATTTCACGGGTTTCGAAACGGGCTTCGGCGAAATTGCGCCCCGCCTTGTCGAGGCAGGCCACGACATCGTCATGTACTGCCGCAGCGGCTCGTACCCTGAGCGAATGCGGATTCCAGAGTACAGGGGTGTGCGACTCGTGTACGTTCCGTCGCCGGGGGGTAAGAATTTTTCGGGTCTCTTGGCGACCTTTTTTGCTGTGCTTCACGCACTCGTGGTCGGCCGTTACGACGTCGTTTTCTTCGTCAACGTCGGTATGGGGCATCACGCTGCCATTTGCCGTTTATTCGGCGGCAAAGTCGTCATGAACGTCGATGGACTCGATTGGACCCGGGCAAAGTGGGGTCCGGTCGCCAAGTGGTATTTTTTTTTCGCAGCGCGGTCTGCGGTTCGCTTCTGCACAGAACTGGTGACGGACGCCGAGGCGATGAGGGTGTTCTATCTGGAGCGCTTCAGGAAAGAAACGACGATGATCGCCTATGGCGCCTACGTCGAGACGTCCGAGAAGCCCGACCTTATCGCGCCCTTTGGCCTAGAGCCAGGAGAGTACTACCTGATCGCCAGCCGGCTGATTCCGGAGAATCATGGAGATCTGATCGCCCGCGCCTTTCTCCGGTCAGGCTCGTCGAAAAAGCTGCTGATCGCCGGCGGCGCAAACTACGACAGCGCATTCCACCACGAGCTGCGATCGCTTGCTGGAGACCGAATCATCCTCGCTGGACACATCGACGATCAGGAAGTCATCAAGGAGCTTCACTGTAACTGCTTCGTGTACGTTCACGGGCATTCGGTAGGCGGCACGAATCCCTCGCTCCTCAAGGCGATGGGCTACGGGAATTGCATCCTCGCCCTCGACACGGTATTCAATCGTGAGGTGCTCGAGGACGGGGGTGTGTTCTTTCCGCGCGACGAAGCCGTCCTCGCGAAGGAAATGCGGGCGCTCGAAGCCGATCCCCAACGTGTCTCGGAGCTTCGACGAATGGGCCCGGAACGGATCAGGAAGAACTACTCGTGGGAAAAAATCGCCAGACAGTACGACGAGCTCTTCCAGGAAGTCCACGCGCGGTGAGCTGCAATGGCTGAGACGTGGCGGGTCACGCCGGGCAAGCGGGCGCTGCTGGCAACTCTCGATGCACTTGCCCGACCTTTCGCCGCGCTGGCGCTGCCGCGCCAGCGGGGACCAGGTGAAGGCATCTGGAAAATTCTCGTGCTCGAGATATGGAATATCGGCGACGTCGTAATAGCCACTACGGCGCTTCAGGCACTTCGAGCTCGTTATCCCGACGCGTGGATTTCACTGCTTGCGCAGCCGCACGCCGAGGAGCTGCTTCGCGGCAGCGGTCTCGTCGACGAGGTGATACCGTTTGTTTTTCCGTGGACCGCCGAAACCGACAAGTACCGGCCCTCTCGTTACGATCGGATGGCGATCTCGGCTTTGTTCCGCCGTTTGCGTGAGGCGAAGTTCGACCTCACGGTGGATTGCAGAATGGATGTCCGTAGCAACGTCGTGACATTTGCAACGCATGCCCGACGGCGCATTGGCTATGCATTTGGCGGCGGCACCTTTCTGCTTACCGATGCGATTCCTCCGCCTCCACGTGGACAACACAAGGTTCGTGATTGGCTCAAGCTGATGGAAGCGCTGGGCTCCCAGCGTGGCGCGAAAGCCATTACCCGCAGCGAGAGTGGCAGGCCGATCGCGCCGCGCCTGACGCTGCTTCCTGAAGAGCGGCACGCAGCCGCGGCAACGCTCGAATCAATGGGCATCGCGCCGCGCGATCTGATCGTCGCTCTGCACGTCGGCGCGAGTCATCCGGCCAAACGCTGGCCTCAAGAGAGGTTCGCCGAAGTCGCCGATTCGCTCGCGGAAGCCTATGGTGCGCGGATTGTCGTGCTGGTGGACCCTGAAGGACACGGCGCCCAACTCCCGCTTCGCACTCCTGCGTGTTACCTCACTCCGACGCTGCGAGAGCTGATGGCATTCATTGGAAGCTGTGATCTGCTGATATGCAACGACAGCGCACCGATGCACATTGCCGATGCCCTCGGCGTTCCTCTCGTTGCGGTTTTCACATCGGGAAATCCGCGGTGGTATGGCCCGTCGGGCAAACATCAGAAAGTAGTGGGCAAGGGCGCGAAGCCGGGTGAGATGGCCGACGTACGTTTTGGCGACGTGTTCAGCGCTGCTCAGGAGCAAGTGGAGCGGGCCATCAGTGCGCGCGCGAAAGTCTACGGAATCGCGGAGCGATAGTGGCGCGAACGTGCCCCGTCGCTCTCTTCTTCGCAATCTTATCGGCTTCCTCGCCGCTCGCATACGCACAGGACGTTCCACCACTACCACGCGACTCAGCCGCGGGGGTGCCCGCGAAATCGGATTCAGGCGACTCTGCAGCGGTGGCTCCGCCAAAGGCGGATTCAGCTAACTCCACAAAACTCGGGCGCGTCTCGTCACTGACTCTTGTAACGGACGAAGATGTCGATCGGCTGAGATTCGATCAGCTCATTACGGGAGTGCAGCGCGGTCAGAGTTTGCTCTTGCGATCTGCGTCGTCGCTCAGAGAGTCGCTTTCGCAGAGGGAAAGGCATTGGGGGGCGGCTTTGATCTCACCGCAGTTTCTCCTCATCACGAATTCGCGGCTCCCCTTTTCGCAGAACGACGGAGCGCTCTGGGCGGGACGAGGGTCGAACAGCCGCACGCTGTTCGGATTCGTGCTCGAGAGTCGTCGTGCGAGCCTGATCTTCGCTCCCGAGGTGATTGCATCCGACAATGCGTATTGGCGGCTCCGTGGCGATGACTACTACCAGCCCCCGCTCCCTGACCAGGCAACTGGTAGAGGCTACGCCTTCCATTACTACTATTGGACGTTTCCTATCGATCAGCCGCTGCGATTCGGCGACAAGCCCATCCGCCGGTTTGATCTTGGCCAGTCCAGCGCAGTTGTCTCGATGGGGCTCGTCCAGTTTGGTGTGTCAAATGAGAACCACTGGTGGGGACCAGGCATCCGGAACGCGATTATCCTCAGCAACAACGCTCCAGGATTTCGTCATGCCTTTTTGCGCACTGCTCGTCCAGTCGAGACGCGTGCTGGAGCCGTGGAGATCCGCTGGCTCGTTGGTGGTCTCACCGAGTCACGATATTTCGACACACTGTCGACGAACAATGTCAGATCACTCGCATCGATCGCAATTACGCTCCAGACCCGATGGGACCCGAATCTGACTCTCGGGGCTGCTCGCTCGGTCTACGCAACAGCGACGGGGTGGGGAGAGATACCCTGGCGATGGCTGAACGTATTCACCCGCGCGTCCCGAGACACGACTGATTTTAGGCCTCCGGTACAGGATTCGAATTTCGTGGGCGGAGGCAGAGATCAGCTCTTCTCCCTCTTTGCGCGGTGGGTATTTCCCGACGACGGATTCGAGGCGTACGCTGAATGGGCTCGCGCGAAGTTTCCCGCGAATGTCCACGATTTTCTGGTCGCGCCCAACCATTCGCAGGGCTATACCGTTGGCCTTCAGTGGCGCGGTCCCGCATGGCACTCAGGCAGTATTCGTCTTCAAGCTGAAGTCACCCAGCTCGAGCAAAGCGCGACGTTTCGCGACGGTCCGGTTGGCTCGTGGTACACCAGCCGACGTGTGATTCAGGGATACACGAACCGCGGCGAGGTTATTGGTGCGTCCATTGGCCCAGGCGCATCCACGCAATGGGCGGCAATCGACTACCTGAAGCCCGCCTGGCGTCTTGGCGCGTTTGCGGGAAGAATTCGCTGGAATGAAGACGTTCACAGCACCTATGGTTTTCCACTGTACGTTGCGTATTGCAGTCACGATGTCAGCCTTTATCCTGGAATTCGGGGCGCGATGTCGAGTGGTTTCGGCTGGCTTTCCGCGGACCTCTCTCTCCAGAACCGGCTGAACGTATTCTTCCAGAACGGCGGAGGCTGTCCGAACAATGGTGTCCGGCTCGACATTCGGAACACCACTCTATCCGTGACGTTTTCACCTTTCCAGCATCTCAAATGATCCCGCATGGAGTTTGCGCCAGGTGACCGGCGGACAAACCCAGTTGCCCGCCAGTCCGTCGCAACGGGTTGCGAGAAATAGTGCGCTCTACTTTTCATCGCTCGCGGTTCCTGCCGTCGCCGCGTTGTTTCTCGTGCCGGTTACGGTTCGCGCTCTCGGCCCATCGAGATTCGGACTTCTCGCGCTTGCATGGGCGGTCGCCGAGGGAAGCGGGATTTTCGATTTCGGACTCGGGCGTGCCACGATTCGTTTTGTCGCGGATGCGACGGAGAAGGGCCGCGAGCGGCTGAAAGAGATCGTTCTCACTTCCGTTTTGTCGCAGACCTCGACGGGACTGGTTGCGGGCGCCCTACTATTCTTCTTCTGCCCATTGCTGGTCAATCGTGTATTCACGATATCGCCGGAGGCGATACCCGAGGCGACAGCGATGTTTCGCGTGCTCGCTCTTCACCTGCCGGTTCTGCTGGCTCTGTCCGCGCTCCGTGCCGCTCTCGAAGGGGCGCAACGCTTTGACATCAGTGCCGCACTTCGAATTCCCGGAAGCGTCGCGTCGGTCGCAATTCCCGCAGCAGCTGCCGCTGCCGGGTATTCGCTTCCCGCCATCCTCTGGTATCTGCTCGCGGTCCGGGTAATCCTCCTTTCGATCAGCGCGACAGTGGTGCGCCGCACGCTGTTGCCCGCGCGATGGGGCCTCCCTGCGAGTTGGAACACATTGCGTGAAATGATCCGCTATTCCGGATGGGTGGCGCTTTCCACTGCTCTCTCACCGCTCCTCGCAAGCTTCGACAGGTTCGTTGTCGGCTCGGTGGTCGGCGTGGCGGCTCTCGGGTATTACACAGCCGCAGCGGAAGCCGCGAACCGTTTCCTGCTGGTCCCGGCCACGGCATTCGCAGCGTTACTGCCGCTGCTTGCAGCAACCGATGCCCGCGGCGCACGAGATCGCGTACTGATTGCGACGCGCGCGGCACGCCGGCAGCTCGCTGTCGTCTTGTTTCCGCTATGCCTCGCATTGTTCGCCTTCGCGCCCGCGATTCTTCGTGTCTGGCTTGGGCCCGCCTACGCGACCGAGGCTGGTGTGGCGCTGAGGATACTTTCCGTCGGCGTTTTCTTCAACGGACTTGCGCACTTGCCGATGGCGCTGCTGTACGGATCCAACCGCCCGGATCTGCCCGCAAAAATTCACGTCGCGGAGATCTTCGTACATCTACCGCTGACTCTATTTCTCGTTCGTTCCCTGGGAATCACCGGCGCTGCACTGGCCTGGGCAATCAGGAGTGTGGCGGATCTGATCTTGTACGAGTGGGCAAGCCGACGCGTGATCGGGAGCTGCGCGCCCGATCTGGCAGAGCAGACGCGAACGAGGCTGCTCTCATGGTCAGGTGTTGGGCTCGTCGCCACCCTCAGCTCCGCTGTGTTTCTGGACGAGAGATACCGTCCTGCTGCGTTAGCGCTCGTGCTGGCGGGATTCGCAATCTACGCGGCGCTGGGCTGGTCGTTCGTGCTCAGTCCGGACGAGAGGCACGCGTGGATCTCAACGCTCTTTCGCGTACGGGCGGGCGCCCGTGGTTAACGTCGCCAGGTGCTACGTACTCTCATGCTGACGCTCGACGGATTACAGGGCCCGCGTGTCAAACGCCAGGAAGAGCGGGCGATTTCCTTCATCCGGCCTTATGTCATCGGACTCGCCGGCTCGCTGTACATGTTCTCGGTGGGTTGGACAAAGTGGAAGCACCGCGCTGCCATCGTAGAGTTGTGCCATCACTTCGGGTACCACCATGAATCGCCCGAGTCGCCAGAGCTCCCATCTGTCCCGATCACTGATCTCGTCCCTGCGGATTCCCTGATCGACATCCGGGCAATCGATGCCGTCGATGGAAACGTCTCCGAGCGTGAGCTAATAGCCATCAGTCGCCTGGTGAAGCACGATCGGCCAAAGAGATTGTTCGAGTTCGGGACGTTCGACGGCAGAACGACGCTCAATATGGCGGTCAATGCGGGGCCCGATGCGATAGTGTACACGCTCGATCTTCCGCGTTCGGGAGTTGCCGACTCAGCCTCGCGTCTTCACCCGCATGAGATTCTCTACATAGACAAACCGGACTCTGGTGAGCGTTATCGTGGGTCCGACGCCGCGAGCCGGATTGTGCAGCTTCATGGCGACTCCGGAAAGTTCGATTTTGAGCAATACTACGGATCGATCGACTTCGTCTTTGTTGATGCGTCCCACGCGTTCGCATATGTCGTCAATGATTCGCTGCATGCCCTGAAGATGATCGCGTCTTCGGGAGGGACAATCGTCTGGCACGACTACGGTTGTTGGGACGGCGTGACATCAGCGCTCAACGAGCTGAGAAAGAAGCACGAGCAGTTTGCGGCGCTCGCTTCCGTGAAAGGCACGACGCTCGCCGTGCTTCGGGTTCCAGCTACCCGCGCAACCCGGCGTCCGCGCCAACCAGCGCCTCGATCAGGCGCTCGGCTGTAGCCGACACCGGTATTTCGGCGACGGCCTGACGGGTTTGGGCATCGCTCAGATACTCGAGGTGGGGCGGGGCCAGGTCGATCTCGGATTCGCAGTATTTTCCCGTCTCCACTCGTGATTGCCAGAGATTTCGCGCGAACAGGACTGGAATGCGCGCCGCGTTGCCGAGATGACGAGGCCCCGAGTCCAGCGTTAGCAGGGCAGCGCATCGCGAAAGGAATGTAGAGAACGCTCGCAACCCGAGCGCCCCCGCGATAATCCTGGTCGGAAACGAAAGCTCCCTCGCCGCGGCCGAAAGGAATTCCGAGTCGGACGCCGCGCCGCAAAGCACGACCTCGAATTCGGTCTGCGACCGTGCGGCTTCCAAAACGGCAAGAAAGTGCGAGCTAGGCCAATTTCCCGATGCCTGTCGCGCAGTCAGCGAACATGCCACAACCGGACCGTTCGATCCGAGTCCGAGATCAGTCCACATCTGTACAGCCTCCGTGACGTCTTCGGTCGTCGGATACACCTGCGGCTGCAGTGCCCAATCAGGCGCGCGGCCAGCGAGGTCAGCGACCATGCCCCGGAAGTATGCAGCATAGGGGCTCGGAAATCGGATTGGCGCCGGGCGTGTGATTAGCCCGGAGAGTCCTTTGTACGAGAACCCCACCCGATTCGGGATGCCGAGAGCGACAACCAGTGCGAGGTCGGGATAATGGCGCACTGTGTTAGTGCAGAGAGCAACGTCGAACCCACGACGGCGCAAGTCGCCGAACCGGCGCTCGCCAAGCTCCCAGCTATTCTCGCCCACGTTCCAGGGGAGCACCTCCGCTACGGACGGGTTTCCTGCCAGCAGCTCTGCAGAAAACCGTGTGGTCAGGTACGACCATCGACACTGAGGAAGCGCTTCAGCGAGGTTAGGAAGAGAACAGGTGCGCCAGAGCACATCGCCGATGTGATTGTGGCCCAGTATGAGCCCGGTTCGCCACGTCGAGGGATCGCTCTCGGCTCCGTGGACAGCAAGTGTCGCCCCGGTTCGAAGTAGCGGCGCCACGAGCTCCGATGTATGAGCGAGCCAGCGTTTTCTGCGGGTACGAAACGCGGCGTCAACGACGTCCGCGCGGGAGTCGGCCATTCTCTCATCTCATGTGTGGGCAGTCTCAGCGGGCGCTGCGACGACAAGGCGTTTCAAAGATGAATGATTGATGGATCAAAAGGAAATGATCAGATTCGCCTGTTGGCGAAGCTGGAAAACCGACCGAGGCTAATGGCACAAACCTGGGTTCCGAGTCTTTGGAAGCGGCTGGTCGTCGCAGCGTTGAACGCGCTGGCGGACGCGAGTCGTCTGCTGGCCCGCGAACCGCGCGACGCGATTGATGTCGTTCCTGGCGACGTTCGCCGGATTCTCGTCGTGGAGTTATGGAACATCGGCGACGTGGTGCTGACAATACCGTTTCTCGCCCAGATCAGAGTGCTTTTCCCGCAGGCAAAAACGACGCTGCTTGCGCAGTCGCATGCGAGAAAACTTCTCGAGGGTACTCACCTCGTTGACGAGTTTGTGGAGATCAACATCCCCTCGCGGGCGGCGTGGCTTACCTACAATCCATTTGCGTACGACTGGCAGGAGCTGCGGCGTCTTCGACGGGAGCTGCGGGAGCGAAAATTCGACGTAGCTTTTCAATGTCGCACACACATTCGCGAGCGTGTTCTCGTTGCGCTGTCAGGCGCGCGCAGCCGCGTCGGATTGGTGTTCGCAGATCGCGACCGCCTTCTTACTGATCCGATTCCGGTAGACAATCCTGACCGTCACAAGATCGATGACTGGCTTCGCCTGCTCGAACCTTTTGGCGGTCCGATCGAGACTGATACGCCCTCCCTGGAGGTGTCGGAACCCGAGCGGCGATGGGTTGCAGATTATCTCGCCAGGAGCGGCGTGTCGGAGAGAGATGTAGTGATCGGGGTCCACCCTGGTGCGAGTCTCGCCGAAAAGCGCTGGCCCCTCGATCGGTTCCACGAAATAACAAAAATCCTTTCGATACGCTCTCGCGCACGAGTTCTCGCGTTTGTGGACCCGACCGGTTATGGCTCCACACTCGGTCAGATCGAAGGCGTAATTACTGCTGATTTCGATCTGCGCCGTTTCATCTCGTTGATAGAACGTTGCACGTTGCTGGTTTGCAATGACAGCGGACCGATGCACATCGCCGGCGCCTTAGGTGTGCCGACGGTAGCGATTTTTGGTTTCGGAGCGGCTCGCTGGTTCTCACCATTGGGTGAAGGGCATGAGTTAGTGGGCGCGGAGCTGACGCCACGCCATTCCGCGGAAGTGCTCCGTTCCGCGGATCCATTTGCGCTCGAGGACGTTTCTGTGTCGCAGGTTCTCGAATCGGTCGACCGCGTGCTGGCCAGACGCGAGTCATTACCAACTGTGCCTGCCTGAGCGAACGCTATTCGGCGGCCGCAGAATGATCAGATCGCGGGACTGAGCTCGAGCGGAGCAGGGGATTTGGCCGTGCGCGGCAGCCTCTCCGCTACTGTCACTACAGCGCCTGCCAGCCAGAAAAAGAGCCATCCCAACGCAATTGAGTTGAAGACAACTGCTGTAATTCCGTTGATCGCAATGCCCACAGTAGCCAGGAAGAGCGCAATTCCCATCCGCCGCTCGGCGTGCGTAGCTCCTTGCCGATAGGTTCGCAATGCAGATTTTGCGATCGCTATGAATAGAAGGACGAGAAACGCGAGAGCGATTAAACCGAGCTCGACACCGTACTTCAGGTAGAGATTGTCACCAGTAATCGGCTCGAGTCCCGCGCGCACCGCTGTCTGGTCCGTTGTCCCAAGCCCCCAGCCCCAGGGACGTTGCGCGAGCGCCATCAGTCCTTGCGCCCAATCCTCCGCGTGCGAGGCGCTGCTCCCTTCCTGCCAGGTCAGCGTGTGCCACACGAACATCGGAAATCCCGGAATCAGAGCGAATGCGACCGCCAGCACAGCTGCGGCAGCCGCCAACCCACCAACAGCCCACACCGGCCGCCTCCAGAGAGTTACAAACAGGATCAGCTGAATCAGGGCAATTGCAATCGTCATCCGGGTGAGCGTAAGAAGGAGCCCGACCAGAATGACGACGTAAGCGAAGATCGCTGCTCGCGAGACCCTGGGACGCATGAAGATCCACGCCGTCGCAACTGGGAAGAAAAGAAGAAACGGGACGGCGAAGCCCTGTCCGTTCAGATATACGGAGCCGGCTCTGCGGAAAGCCTGCCCACCAATCATCGTCCAGTAATTCATTGGCAGACCGTAATCGTTGCCGGCCGTGAACGAAGCGACGCCCAGGAACTCCTGGAAATACGACGCGACGCCGAGAGCGACGAGCATTTCGGGACCTACAAAGAATCGCTCGACAATGCCAATGACACAGGTTGCTACCAGCACCACGAACAGCGTTCGCATCGCTCGATCACTTGACGCGAGCTCCGGCATTGCGCGACCAACGAAATACAAAAGCATGAAATAGACCGCGTCGCGGATGCCCAGAAGCTCCGCTGTTCTCGGCACGCTGTATCGCAGCCAGAGATTCTCGGCGAGCAGGAAGAAGACGGCTGTCGCCATCAGTCCGCCCACCAGCAGATCAGTCAATGCGATCGTGGTTGGAGGCCCGTGAC
Organism: Gemmatimonadaceae bacterium; assembly: GCA_039927215.1. Taxonomy (GTDB): domain Bacteria; phylum Gemmatimonadota; class Gemmatimonadetes; order Gemmatimonadales; family Gemmatimonadaceae; genus UBA4720. Next base: position 9,629 of record JBDSVO010000239.1, on the reverse strand, counting down.
CCGTTGCTGCACGGACCATGACGAGGATGATGAGAAGTACGAGAGCTACTTCTTTCCAGGCGGCGATCGCGCGAACCGCTTGTTCGGGCAGTCCAAACCAGCCGAATAACGCTGCGATTATCAGGCTGTGAAGTACAAGTCCCCACGCCAGCAGCGGAAATGCGAACCGACCCAGGAACGAGCTCGGCTGCTCAGCCAACTCGACGTTAGCTGGGAACCGCGGCGTCATTTAGCGCTTGGCCGTTGAACTCACGAACCCTTCAATCGTCCCGGTCAGGATTGCCCAGCCGCTTTTGGGATGACCCTTGACCGTCTCGACCAGTGCGCGCCCCGGCTTGGTGACAGCGAGGTATCCGAGCGCCGCCGCCTTTCTCAGGCCTCGATAGTTTCGGCGGACGTAAAATACGCGAAGACGATTCCTGCATTGATCCAGTGCGAGCCCGACATCCGGCGTCATCGCCTCGGGAGGCTTTCGGTACACCGTCGCCTTCGGCACGTACAACACAGGGAATCCCGCTTCGCGTGCCCGAAGCGAGTATTCTCCGTCTTCCCAGTATTCCGGGAAGTAGCATTCGGCGAGCAGGCCGATACGATCGAGCAGCGTCCGCGAAATCACCATCGCGCAGCCGGTGATAAAGTCGGTAGGGACCGCTTCGGACGAATCAGGCACTTCATACTTGTGCCGGATGAGCGCGCGCAACGGGTGCGCAACGCCGCCGGCATACCAGACTCGATCGCGTGGAGGGTCCTCGAATATCGTGCCGCTGAGAAGGCCGGCCAGCGGATTCTGCTCGATCGCGCGCGCGATCTCGGCGAAAAACTCGGCGGCAATCGTGGCTCCGCTATTTAGCAGAACGAAATGCGATACCGTGGTTCGCTGCTCGAGGTAACGAATGCCGACGTTCGTGCCGCCCGCGAATCCCCGATTCGCGCCGGCTCTCGCGATCACGAGCCATGGGGTGTCTTGACGGCTGAGTCTTCCGCTCGTGCCGGTGCTCAGTCGCCAGATCCAATGCTCATCGGCCCATGCCTCCAGCCGCTCCACCGAATCATCGTCTGATCCGTTGTCCACGACAACGACGTGGTCAGGAGGTGTGTCGGCTCTCTCGAGGGCCTCCACGCATTCCATTGTTTCCCGGGCGCTGTTCCAGTTGAGCACGACGGCTCCGAATGACGGCGCGCCCGACGCGACGGGCTGCGGGCTCGAGTCTGTCTGTTGCGGTTGAGGCCGCTCTTCAGGCAACGGGACGCCGCGCCATCGCGGCGGGCTCGTCCGCGCGGATGGGCTGCGCTGACTGCGGAGGGGCGGGAAGAACGGTTGGATACGTCTCGGTGGGCGCAAGCGACGGAACCCGATTCCTCGAGCCGAATCCCATGATCGAGCGGAGCTCAGCTCGTGTTGTCTTCACCGCCGCCCGAAACTCGCTCCAGGAATCCGGATTTCGCTCGCGCCAGTCGCCGATAACCGCCGCGCTCGCCGCGACGAGAAACCCGATCAGCAGCCCTATCGCCGTTGCCGAGAAGAGCAACACTCCGTAGCGCGGCCACTGCGCTTTCCTCGGTACAACCGCCGAGTCGATGACGGTGATGAGGGTGGCATCGTTGATCTCGTCGATGCGTGCGACCTCCAGCTGCCGGTCGAGGTTGATGTAGAGATCGGACGCGAGATCGACTTCGCGCCTGATCCGCTGCTCTTCGTACTTCAGGCTAGGGGCGCTGATGAACCCGCGATTCTGCTCGTAGAACACGCGTTGGCGCTCTTCCGCACTACGCAGAGCCGTTTGAGCGCTGTCATGACGCGTCTGGAGAAACTCGCGCTTCGACTTGGATCGAGAGACCCGTGTTTCCCTGTTGAAGGAGCTGACAAGGCCGATCATTCTGTTGGCAATCTGCGCGCTCAATTCGGGCCACTGAGCGTCAATAGAAAACCAGACAAGGTTTGTCTTCGGGTCCATGCCGGGGTGTGACGCGTCGAGCATTTTTTTCACGCCTACCTCCAGCTGGCGCTGCGGATCCGCCCTCTTTATCCGAAGGATCGACAGGAGCGTCGCGCTATCGCGCGGAATTTCCGTGCGCGGATTTGGGAACCTCGACAGCAGCAATCGGGTCAAAAGCTCCCGACTTTCCAGCAGCTCAACGTAGAAATGCGGCGATTCCGACGGATCCCCGCCGACGCTCCCGCCGAGCTGCGAGATCAATCCACCCAGTCCGCTGGTCGCCGAGCCCGCACCCTGAAGCTTTGAACTGCTCGAGCTGTTCGCGACGAACGACGCGTGGCTGCGGTACACCGGCGGGATCATGAATGTCGCGATCATTCCGATCACGATCATCGCGAGCGTTATTCCGGCGACGAGCCTCCATCGCAGCAAGACACCAGCGATCCACCTCGTCAGAGTGAGGTGGTCGCTGGCGGTGTCCGGCTGCGCGATCTGCACGTTCTATCTGCGAATGGCTATCGCGAGGGCCAGCAAGCTCCCTGCAACCTGCGCCAACGTGCCGATCGATGCGATGTAATCAGTGCGGCGCTCATTTGGATCCCTTTCCGGAACGTAGACGGTGCTTCCAGGCCGCGGACGCGGATCGTTCTTGAAAATGAACTTGCCCGACGTCGCTTCGACTTTTCCGTTCGGCTGAGTGACGTAGGCGTAACGTATGTCACCTCTCCGCGTGATTCCACCCGCTGCACGAACGTAATACTCCAGCGAGCGTCCGGGAACGTAAGTGACCGCGACGGGCGAGTTGACCGCGCCCTTCACATTAACGACAGCGTTGAAGCGCGGAATGAAAATCGAGTCACCGTCCTGCAGCTGTAGGTTATCGCGAGATCTGGGGTTCCGAAGAATTTCCGGAAGCGCGATTCCGATTCGTCCGACCTTGTCGTTGGCGCGATAGAAAGTGACACCGTCGGCGTACGCTTCTGGCGTGAGTCCGCCGGCACGCGCAATTAGATCGGAGATCTTCTCTGTCTTGGTCTTCAAGGAATACGTCCCCGGACGCGTCACTTCACCGGAAATGACCGCAGTGCGCTGAAGCTCCCAGTTCGGCTGGCGGAAGATCAGCACGTTGTCATACGGGCGCAGCGGAACCTCGGGAGCAGAGCCAGACGCAGCGGGAAGTCCCGGAGGTCCGAAATACTTTCCGTCCGGCCCACGCTCGAAGATGTAGCTCGAGTCGAGAGGAACGCGCGAAGTGGTTGCAGTCGCCCCACCGCGGCGATCTGCCGGCAGTCGCGCGATTTCCGCTTCGCGAAGGTCGGCGCTCTGCTCGAGACCGCCGGCCTGAAGTACGAGATCGCGAACCGTCATTCCTTCGCGATAGGGAACCTGACCGCTGTTGTTCACCGCCCCGGTGATCGCAACGTAGCGAACCGGCCGGAACTCAGACACCGAGTACACTCGGATCTGGTCGTCTTCGCGAAGCGGGAAATCCCCGATCACGCGGCCAGTGGTGTCGGCGAGCGTCGCGTGAAGCTGAACGCGCGTCGAATCAGAATTGAGTCGAGTGATCAAAACCTGACCGAGGTAGGAATCCGGCTTCACGCCACCGGCCGCGCGCAATGCCTGTGCGACGGTCATTCCCGGCGCGAGTCCCATGGCGCCAGGATGCCAGACATTCCCCGCGATGCTGATCTGGTTACGCACGCGCTCGGAGACCTTGAATACGCGAACTACGTCACCGGGAAGGACTGGAATGCTCGGGCCGGTTCCCTCGCTGAATGCATTCGACGCGACGTCGATCGTGACGCGATCGCGCCCACCTTCGCCCCGCTGATTGGGAGCTTGAATGCGCTCGATCTGCACGCGAGTGCGCGCAGCGGTGGGTGTAAATCCTCCGGCAAAGCGAATCGCGTCTGCGAGTGTCTCACCGGGCTTCAGCTCATATGTCGAAGGTCTCACCACTTCGCCGACGACGCGAACGTGGCTCTTATGCACCGGAACGAAAACCACGTCGCCCAGCTGAAGCCTCGCGTCGTGGGACGCGTCGCCGTTGATGAGGTAGTCGTACACGTCGAGGACGTCGACGAGTTTCCCCGCGCGCTTGACCTGCACACTGCGGAGTGATCCGTTGTCCGTCGGGCCAAGTGCAGAATACAACGCCGTCAACGCGGTACCGGCACTCGACATTCTGTAGCTCCCCGGCCGCAGGACGTCGCCGACAACATAGACCTGAATACTGCGGATGCGCGCCACGTTGATTGAAAAGCGCGTCGTCGCCCCTGGACCTCGCCTGACTCCCGAGTACACCCGGCCGAGTCGGTTGTAGAGAATGTCCTCGAGCTGTCCAAGCGTCAGGTTGTTGACGTAAATCTGTCCGGCCTGAGGAACCACTATGAAGCCTTCGCGCGTGACAGGCAGCTGATACGCCTGTGAGACATCGCCCGTCAGAATCAGTACGAGCTGATCGCCCGGGCCAAGGCGATAGTTGGCATCGACGGGCCCTGCCAGGTTCGGATCGAACTGAGTTGTGCGGGAGCGGAATGTCGAAAGACCAAAAATGATGAAGCCGCTGTCCTTTCGAGCCTGGAGTCGGGCGCTGTCAGCAGGAGAAAGCGTTCCTGTGAGCGAGTCGAGCCGAGCCAGACACCGCGCCCGGCTCGCCACTGCCGCAGCGCGTCGCGCTCTTCCAGTAGCGCTCGTGTCGGTGATTGCAGTCAGGCTGTCCTGAGCATCGATCGTTGCGCAACGAAGATTCGCGGCCTCCAGAGTGTCAACAATCCCGAGCTGACTCACTGCGCTGAGAACATCATCGGGCGTTCCAGCATTGACGATCTCGGCTCCAGTGTTGCTGCCGGGGATGTACGCGTCGAGCAACGTCTCGGGATAACCCTCGGCGCGCAACCGCGCGCGAATCTGCTCGGGCGTCAGACCGCTGGAGAGAATCCTCGCTCTCAGCTGTTGCAGCAGGAGGGGATTCGTTTCCAGCATCCGCTGAGCATCTGTGGGGTTTTGTGGATTTTGCGCTCGGACAAGCGACGGAGCGGCGAAGAAAAGTGCGGACAACACCAGCAGCCGCATTCTGTTTGATATCATCAGGAAAGGAATTGGAGAAGGAAGTCGGGCCAGGTCGAACCGTGCATGGTCGCGCAGGGACTCGAACCCCGGACCTCTGGTATGTGAGACCAGCGCTCTAACCAGCTGAGCTACGCGACCGAAAGGAAGCACCGTCAAGCAGGCTGAACCAGTAGGAGCGAGCCCTGAACGAAGCCAATCCGAAAGCTAACAATGCACGTAGAAGCGAGGAAGTAGCGCAACCTCTGCGTACACCGTTGGTTGGGACAGGTGCCGCAGTGTTTGAAAGCGCCTGGAATCGGCAGCAGCGGCGGCGAGATCGGGGGGAAAATGGGCCCTGCAGGGTTCGAACCTGCGACCGTCGGATTATGAGTCCGCTGCTCTGACCAGCTGAGCTAAGGGCCCCTGCCTCAAGGTATCGGGAACCTCGGCCGCGGCGCAACGCAGCCTCTATTGAAAGGTGATGAGCCAGCGAGGAACCCAGATCACCTTGAGCCGACCTTCGAACGCGGTGATGTCCCGGCCGGGAACATTACGTCGGTTCGTCACCTGATTGAGTCCAACATCGCCCGTCAGCTGCAGGTCGCGACTCACCGTCGACGCGCCGCTCAAACCAATCCTGTTGACGGTCCAGACTACTCCGCTCAGAAAAACCGGAGTCGTCGGGTAGTCCGCGATGGGCGGATAACTGTCTCGATAGTCGCCCTCGCCTTGTCTCCGGTGCGCGACATACAGCTTGAGCGGAGTTCGAGGTACGAGCGAAATGTCAGCGCCGACTCGAACCTCGTCGTAGTCACTGTACGAGCGCCCCAGTCCAATCCCGAAGCTCGCGTAGCGCTCGGCAAAGTTCGGCGTTCGATAAGCGAGATTCGAAACTCGCGTATAGCTCGCGAACCACTTTTCTTCGCCGACCAGCGGAAGCCCTTCGGCGGTTGCAGTGAAAGCGTACGAAGTCGGCTCGTTGCAGCCGCTGTCGCACTTGTCGATCTGCAGATCGTCGAGGAGAAGATGCGCCGCGTACGTGCCGAATCGTCCCGCGCGCCATGATCCCTCGAAACCCATGCTGAGGTTTCCATCGATCCTCTCGTTCCGCCAGCTCAACGAGTACACGTTGAAAGGATTGATGAGAGTGAACTCGAGACCTCTGCCGACTCCAGTGTAAATGAACCCTTCGCTGAGCGCGCCCTCGAAGCTACCCTGCCGGTAGGAAAGGCGATGGACCGAGAAGTACCGTGACGCTTCGACGCCGGGAGTGATGACATAGTTCTCGAGTCGCGCGATAACGCTCGAGACGTGGATGCGATCCGTGCCGAACCGCGAGTAGACGTGCTCGTAAGTAAAGGGCCCGCCACTCAGCTGAAGGCCCTGCAAGGTGGGAGGCCCCCAGTTTCTCGCAATGCGGCCAAACGCTACCTCGGCGTATTTCCATTGTCCGCCTACGTATCCATCCTGAGTTCTTCCCGCAATCTTGCGATCCTTCTTGCCGGTGAAGTCCGGATCCTGGTTCAGCCTTGTGTCGAGAATGGCCCGTACAGCTGCGACGAGATTGCCACCTCCCAGAACGAAGTAGCCAGCCATGCCGGGCTCCGCATCGTTTTTGGTATCAGCGAGCATCAGCTCCTGCCGGGCTGAACTCTCCCCGGTGACATAGACGTCGAACGTTGCCTTTGCGCGAAACGGAAGCGTGTCTGCCGCCGGCTCGCCGCGCTTCCGCAGCTCATATCGCTCGAGACTCTTTTCCAGAGTGTTTAGGTAGTTGGCCACGCGTGGCGTTGGCTCGTGCGCGAGTGATGTGTCAACCGCTGCTCTGATCGCGCTCGCTGTGTAAGGTCTCTCCAGTTCGGCGAGTGCCCTGAGCGAGCCCCGCGCCATCAACGCATCGACGTAGCTGTAGGCGATGTCGTCGATCGGAACGTATGGACTTGCCTGGCCTGAGAGTGAGAGCGGCAGCAACATCGCCGCGCACAACGCGGCTCTCAGCGATACCACTTGAGCAGTTCGAATTCGGGCGTTAGCTGCAGGGCTGGAGAGGGCAAGTGGATATAGCTCAGGTTTCGTTTGAAGGTTTTCCAGATGTGATTATCCCCCGGCAGCTTCTCGGGGTCGAAGTCGATCGTCAAGAGAATTTTTCGTTGCGCGCGAATATTCGCGCCCGTCCGCGCATCGATCCAGTCGGTGATCGAATGGCCGGCCGACACTCGCAAGAATGCGGGCCAGTACGGCTTAGCCTGAGGCGGGAGCAGCGCATTGATGTCCGCCGAAACCCAGTAAGTCTGGCCGGAGTAGTCGAGCGAAGGGCGCAGCTCGCCGGGAATGTTTTTTGCATTCCGCATCGCCGCGGACCTCGAATAGGAAATCGTTGGCTTGATGGCGCGAAGTGGTGGATTCATCTCCTGCGTTACCGACCACGCCATGCCGAGCGTGTTGGCGAGCAGATCGGCGTAGGAGAATCCGTACTTGTCGTATTTGCCGTCCCATATCTCGATCTGCAGCTGGAACGCGGTGGCGTAGGCGGCGCTCCACCAGAGAGCGTGTGATCGCGACGCACAGGCATCGCGCAACAAGGCGTTCCCGATTCGTGCGAGGTGATACCCGCCGAGCATGTGGCCGAACTTGTCCTGGTCACGAAAATCCTCATCCCAGTCCGATCGGAAGAAAAAATGCTCGGCCCTGGTGCCGGACCACCACGCACGCTTGAAGTAGCGATAGAGCAGCGCGTTACCGCCGACGAAGACCGTTCCAACTCCAACTCTGCTTGCCTGGACTTGAGCCTTGTTCGCCTCGCATCTCGACTGGGGAATCGTAGCGGTGACAACAGAGTCTGTGGTCCGAAGCGAGTCTGCGGACGTGGCGACAGTGTCGAGGGCAACTGTCGAGTCAGACGGCGGAGTTTGTGCGCGCGCAAAGGAAGCTCCGCCGAGCGCGAAACACACGCCCGCCAGCAGATAACACTTCCAGTTTCGCATCACTGCGACAGTTGCCAATACTGCTCCCTCACTCGCTGTCATATTGCTGCACTGTTTTTGGAATGCAGATCAGCGCCCGGACGCGGCGCTCTCGCTGAAATTATCGTACGCTGCAATCACTTCGTCCGTATGAACCGTGGCTGCGCCGAGCTTTCCGATCTCGACCCCTGCGGCAAAGTTTGCGATCACCGCGGCCTGGTCGGGCGTTCCACCCGCGGCAAGCATAGTCGCGAGATACGCGGTTACCGTATCACCGGCGCCGACCACGTCATACACCTCTCGTGCCGTTGTCGGAATTCGGCCGATCTCGCCGTCCGATGAGATGAGCGCCATTCCTTCCTCACCCAGAGTGAGAAGGAGGTGTTCTACACCAAGCCGCTCGAAGGTTGCTGGCAGCGCCTCGGGGTCATCGAGATCCACCTCTGCGCCCAGGGCCGACTCGAGCTCGCGTCTATTCGGCTTGAAGATCGTCGCGCCCGCGTAGGAAAAGAAATTTCTGTACTTGGGATCGACTACTACTGGAATTCCGCGACTCTTCGCGCGACTTATTACGGGGCTGATCAACGCGGGGACGAGCAGGCCCTTGTTGTAATCCTCGAGTACGACCGCGTCGGCATTGTCTACTGCCTCGAGTGCCGCGGCGATGAGATCGTCCATCTCGCCGCCTGTAAAATCGGCGTCGTCCTCTTCGTCGTAGCGCACGAGCTGCTGGGATCGCGCAACCACTCTGGTTTTTTGCGAGGTCTGTCGCCTGACCCGCACTACAGTGCGTGTTCCGGCCGCGACCTCGTGAAGCATCTGGCGCACCAGCACACCCGCGGGGTCGTCTCCAATGGCGCACACGATATCGCAAGCAGCGCCGATTGCCGTGATGTTTTGAGCGACGTTAGCTGCGCCCCCAAGCGCGAGCTTCCGCTCCGTCACGTGCACCACAGGTACTGGAGCCTCGGGAGAGATGCGATCGACGTCACCGCGAAGGTAAACGTCTAGCATCGCGTCGCCGATAACAGCGATGCGTTTGCCCGCGGCGGCCTTGAGGAGCGCAACCAGCCGCTCGCGTGTAATTGTCTCGATCATTCGCGTGGAAGGTAAATCTGCACCGCGTATGCAGCAAACAAAGCGGGCGTCCGCTTCTGTAAACTCTTACATTATCAGCGCAATTTGATCATGGGGGTGGCTGACGCCGCCCCGATGCGACGCACGCTTTACATACCACCCCATTTCAATTGCTCGATCGCTTCAACAATGCCCTGAAGCGGCAAGTGCTTTCCCTCCAGGAGTATTTCGTCCTGGCGGGCAAGTCCATCGGGTTCATCTTCGCCCGGCCGTTCTACCGCAGCGATCTGATCCAGCAGATGGACGCCATTGGGGTCGGATCGCTGGGAATCGTTCTGCTCACCGGTTTTTTCACCGGAATGGTGCTCGCGCTCAACACGTCGGTTCAGCTAAGGACCTTCGGCGCGACCGCGCTCATCGGTCGCCTAGTTGCCGGGTCAATGATCAGAGAGCTCGGACCTGTGCTGGCGGGGCTTATGGTGGCGGGACGGGTGGGCTCGGGAATCGCCGCCCAGCTTGGATCCATGCGCGTCACCGAGCAGATCGATGCTCTCAACACTCTCGGCACAGACCCGATCAAGAAGCTGGTAACGCCGCG
>JBDSVO010000238.1:0-3981 GCA_039927215.1 Gemmatimonadaceae bacterium | reverse complement strand
AATTCTGACAGCGGCGGTCGACCGTTTCCCCGCAGGCTCGCACTCCGCCGAGCTCGACGAAGCGCGAGCGTTGATACAGCCGCTAGATAGGCCGGTAGCAGCCGATCTCTGAGGACGGTCGACCGTGCGAGCGCTGGAAGACCACCCGGTAGCTCTCGAGCTTGCCGTTATTTCCGAACTGCTGCGCGCAGCCCCATAGGTATAACTGAAACAGACGGAAGACCCTCTCGCCGAACTTCGGGACGACCGTATCGCGAGCGGCTTCGAGACGTCGCGCCCACTCTGCGATCGTCAGGTAGTAGCTGTGGCGATCGTTGTGAACCGCAACCGGCTCGAAACCTGAAGCGTTCCCGCCCTCGAGGAGGCCGGGCATGTAAACCGGCGTGTGATTCCCGGGGAACACGTAGTTGTACGTGAATGAGCTCACGCTGAACTTGTTGCGATTCGAGCAGAAATCCATGTAGACGCGCCCGCCCGGCTTCAGCAATCGGCGAAATTGCGCGAACAGCTTTTTGTAGTCTGGCAGGTGCTCCATAACTCCCAGCAGGACGATTGCGTCGTACTGCGTCGTCGGCTCATAGGCGAAAATACTTTCGCGTACGACATCCAGGCGCGCCGGCATGCCGTGCGTACCGCACCATTCCGAAAGAAACTTGAATTGCTCGTGTGAGATCGTGAGCATGGTCGTATTGATGCCCTTCGGTCCGGTGAACTTCTCGAGCGCGCCCCATCCGGCACCAACGTCGAGGACGTGTGAGCCCTCGGTCAGCCGGCAGGAATCGACGATGTACTGCAGCTTGTTCGTCACCGCCTGCTCGAGCGATTCGTTTTCCGCCGTGTAAAGCGCCTGCGAGTACATCTGCCAGCGCTTGTCGAGAAACGCAAAGTAGAACTCGTTGCCGAAATCGTAGTGGTGCGGCACCCATGTCATGTCACTTTTTCGCTGGCCTTTGATGATCGGTACGACGAATCGCATGATTGATTTGACCGGGTGCCGGTCGGTGAATATCGAGCGAAGACCAAGGCAGGCGAGGAAGTCGCCTTGTATATCGTAGTCGCCATCGAGAAAGGCGATCCCGAGCGTGAGCTCGTCGAGCTCGTGCAGCGCGCGCAGCCCTTTGCTGTTCCGCATCCGTAATCGAAAGCGCGGTTCATCCGTGTCGTCACCCGTATACGATCCGCCGACGAGGCGCTCGATGCTTCCATCCGCAAACTCAACTTCGAATGGGGCGACGTTTGCATCTGAAAGCCGGCGGCGAAGCCGCGAAAGCTTGCTCACACCAGGCGCCCGTGTCTTAGTCCGAGCACGCGCGCGTGCCGGTGTGACCGTCTCTTCAGTGTAGGACATGATCCGGGTGGGAGTTGGGGTTGTCCGCGCGTTCATTATGCGCAACAAACGGGGGCCCTTGCAAGCGCGAGCACGGCGTCGGAGCGTCGAGTGTGGCCTTCGGCCCCGACTTGCGGAATCGCGAAGCGAAAACGCCCTCGAAAGTGGGCGCGACCAGAGCGTCGAGAAACTCCTCCGTGCTTGGAACGTGTATCCTCGGCTTTGTCCGCATGAGCTCGCGAACATCGGATACGAACCGCAGCGGATTGTGGGGCTCCCCCAGATCCCCGTAACTGTAGATGCGGACGCAGGTGAGGATAGTAATGGCTCTCGGCATAGACGGCGATTCGTGAATGGCTATCGAGGATGGTCGCCAGAAGAGTGGTGCCCGAGCGCGATGCGCCTAGAATAAAGAATGGCGGCGGGAATTCGATGTCAGGCATCAAGGAACAGCGTTCACTCAGGAGCGGTCTGGCACAAGTGTCTTGTGACTCTCATGTTAAGCGTCGCGTTTCGCGCATCCGGCAGGCGACATTCACACGAGTCAAACGGGGGAGGCAATCATGGTCCTGTCGTCAACGCAGTACGTGGTCCTCGAAGTTGCCGGAGGAGTAAATGACGGCTGTGGCGACGCTTAGAACGACTTTTATCGAAACTTGCCGGATGGGACGAACGAAGGCGGTCCCGGAGGCGCGGGATGGCGAGTTCCGGTTGGTCAGGCGCTCGTCATTACCGATGTCGATTGGCAATACATTCACCCCGATGGTGCCGCGGCGGCAGGTATTATCGAGACCCTGCGCCTCTATGTCGAACGACTCGGCGATGATGGCGGCAGCCAGATCGCCCTCGACTCGGCAATAACGCTGAGCAGCCAGGGCCAGGGTGGTATCAGTGAAGCGATGACAACCGGATTTGTGGTTTTATCAAACTCGCGCATCTGCCCCGACATCTCGCCGGGTCCGCAAGGTCCGCCCTGGGGGTTGCAGCATTTGATTCTGCGTGGCTACCTGATCGCGGACATGGGATGCTGATGAGGTGAACACGCGGCTGCGAATAGGGTGGATGGCGTTGCCAGCCGCAACGCTTTGTGCTTCATGCAGCTCGCGTTTGCCAGGGCCGACTGGATCGCGGATGTCAACCGGCGCGTCGTTCGCAGCGACGTCCCCTACGCTTGTCGCGGTGTTCGCGCATCCCGATGACGAGACGATCGTCTCGCCGGTGCTCGCGCACTATGCGCGGCAGGGAGCGAAGGTCTACGTGGTGATAGCCACCGACGGTCGCAAGGGCGTGGCTAAGCACGCGGGCATTCCCGCCGGTGACAGCCTGGCTACTGTGCGCGCCGGAGAGGCACGGTGCTCCGCGCGCGAGCTCGGCGTCCAGCCGCCAATCCTGCTCGGGCTCGAGGACGCGGGGCTGGCCGTCATCAGTCCGTGGCCGGGCGAGCCCCTGGACCGGATGGCGAGGCGGCTGGAGACCACGGTGAAAGAACTGCGTCCGGACGCCGTGATCACCTGGGGACCAGAGGGCGGGTACGGGCATGCGGATCACCGGCTCGTTGGCGACGTCGTGACGCAGCTATTTCAGGCGGGCGTCGTTCCGCCACCGGCTCGGCTCTACTACGTCGGGTTCACGGCGGATCGCATCGCGAACAGCCCGCGGTGGTACGGGTTCCACATGTATCCGACCGCGCCGGCGTTGCTGACGGCGATTGTTGCGTTCGACGAGCGCGATCGCGCGGCGGCGCGCCGCTCGCTCGGCTGTCATCGCTCGCAGGCGACGGAGCAGGAAATGAACGAGAGCTTCGCCGCGCTCGAGCACCTCTGGCAGGGACAGGTGGCGTTCCAGCAGTGGCGGGGCGGAAAGACGTCGTCCGGACTCTTCTGATAAGCCGCAAGAAAGAACCACCGACCTCCGACAAACGTGACTCCTGAAGACGCCTACGCTGAGGTGGTCCGACTCTCGCGCGACGAGAGCGTGTTATCGTCGTGTTATGAGCTGCTGCAGTGGGATGCGGAGATCTACATGCCGCGCGACGGCGTGGCGCATCGGTCGGATCAAATGGGGCTGGTGGCGGGGCTCGTTCACGATCGGGCGACGAATCCGCGTTACGAAGAGCTGCTCAGCACGATTGAGGCATCGTCGCTAGTCAGCGATCCGGAGACTCCGGCGGCGGTGAACGTGCGCGAGATTCGCCGCGACTTCGATCGCGAGCGTCGCAAGCCGAGGCGGCTGGTGGAGGAATGGGCGAGTGTGACGGCGCTCGCTTCGCAGGCGTGGGCCGAAGCTCGCACTAACGATGACTTCAAGGCTTTTGCGCCGTGGATTGAGCGGATCTTCGCATTGGCGCGGGAGAAGGCCGACGCAGTAGGGTGGGTTGGGGAACGTTACGACGGGCTGCTCGAGGATTTTGAGCCCGGCATGACGACCGATCAGATCGTGCCGATGTTCGCGAAGCTCGAGGCTGACCTGGTTCCTCTTGTGGCGTCGCTCCGCGAGCAGTCGCCGCCTGCCGCCGACGATGTGCTGACGCGCGAGTTTCCGGTCGAAGGCCAGCGCGTGTTCGACGAAGCCGTCGCAACGGCGATTGGATTCAACATGGAGAGTGGACGCCTCGACATCGCTCAGCACCCGTTCTGCACGATGATCGGGCCTGG
>JBDSVO010000237.1:0-24810 GCA_039927215.1 Gemmatimonadaceae bacterium | reverse complement strand
CAGCTCGGCGGCGGTGTACGCTGCATGGGAGCTGGCGGTGCCGTCGGCTGCGACGAGAATAAGGGGGCGTGCATAGCGACGCCTCGAGAGCGTCTCGTGTGCGTTTGGACGGTTGGCAACGGCGTTCATTTGTCCCCCCTGCGCGGCTATTGCTGTGGAGCCCCAGGTGTGTTTTGCGCCGCAGCGGTTCGCTGCGCGTTGGCCAGCGCCTGCGGGCTCACGAAGATCTCGAACTGAATCAGAACCTTGTCGGCAGTGCGCAGAACGCCGAACCAGGGGCGCGGCGGGACGATTCCGAAATCAGTCATGCGAATCGGGACAGTTCCGCGGGCGCGTCGAGTGCCATCTGGAAGGCTTTCCGTTTTCACAGTCATCCGTACGGGGCGCTCGGCGCCAGCAACGGACATTTTCCCCACTGCTTCTACTGTCAGATTGTCCCCAATGAGGGATGGCGTGATCTCGAAGTCGGCGACGATGTAGCCGATCGCCGGAGGCTTGGGTGCTTTGAGTGCATCGTACATGTTGGCTTCCATGTGACGGTCACCGCATTTCAGCCCCCGCACCGGGATAATCACGTCGACTCCGCGAAGCGACTTTGCGATAGCAGCGTTGTCTCTGCTGCCGACGCTGGCCGCGTCCACGGCGATGAGCGCTTCCATTGCCGTCGCCTTGCAGGTCCAGTCCTTCACGTTCGAGCTGCCCTCTAGCCAGACCCTGCTGTCTGCCCGCACGGGCAGCCGAAGGGTCGCGGACCTCTCCTGCGCGGACGCGTCACCGGCAATCAGCACCAGTCCGCCCAAGGCAATCAGGAACGCGTCGATGACTCTCATGCCCTGAGTCTACGATTCTCAGCACCAGCATGAAGTCAGGAGATGCTTGCGACAATTGTAGGGGAAAATCCTCCCACTCAGCTCGCTGTAGGAGCTATCAGTACCGGTACCGGGGCCCTTCGAACCAACGCAGTCGAGACACTGCCGAGGAAGAAGGCGGCGACACGGGACAAACCGTGGGTTCCTGCGGCCAGAAGGTCTGCACCGACACGCTCACAGAATTCCTCAATTGCCGGCGCCGGTGCTCCGTTCAGCATCACTGTCTCTACAACAACATCAGGCGGCACCCGAATTCCCTCAAGCATACGCCTGAACAAAACAATGACCTCACCCGGATAGTGTTCCGCAACGGGAGCGATCGTCGCACCAGGGAATAGATCGATAGGCTCCTCGACATACACTAGATACAGCGTCCCTGTCTTGCCAAGCAGCTCGAGCGCCAATCGAGCCGCTCGAATGCATGCCGGGCCGAAGTCGACAGCTACGACCGCCGTTGCCGGCTTCTCCATTTCGCTGTCTACCACCAGCACCGGTACCGAAGAGCAGCGCATCACGTGAAGCGTTGTCTCTCCAGTCACGAGACGGTCTATCACGCCGCGTTGAGTTCTTCCGAGGATGATCAAGTCCGCCGCGCGTTTTTCTGCGATCTTTGCGAGCTGCGGTGCGGCATTGCCCACTACGACCTGATGCGTCCAGCCCGATCTCTCGGTAGCCGTGCCGATCGCGTCACGAAGTGCTGCGTCAGGCAGCTGTCGTCGAAGGTCCTCGATCTCGGATGGAGCGCGATCCCTCCCGAGCTCGAGCTTATAAGACGACATCGGCGGCAGGACACTCACGACATGCACCGGCCATCGTCGCGATGCAGCCATGACGGCCGCCGACTCCAGCGCGGCATGCGAAGCTGGTGAACCATCGAAACCGACAACCAAACCCCCGATCATCGGAGTTTCGTATTGCCATCGCTGCTCGGTACCCCGGAGAGATGTTGTCTGGGTTGTCATGGTATCCTCGACGATGGAATGAATGTGTGCGGATTCACGAGCCAAGTTGGTTGGCAGAGCGTCTCAATACAGTCAGCGGAACCCGCTAATCCTGTGAGGCAACTGCCTCAGCGCACCGATATCCCTCACGGGTTTCCCTGACAATGCTTCCAGAGAATCGCCGACTGGAATAGCGACCCCCGTTTCACAACTTCATTGCGTCGATCCGTACACCGGAGGACCGGATGAACACAGTGATCAGTCGAGGCGCTATGCAGCTGAAACACAAGGCGACATTCCGGGAGCTGACATCTGACGAGATGCGCGCATTGCTTGCGCGAAATCACGTCGGCCGGATCGCGTTCTCGCTTCACGATCGCGTAGACATCCGGCCAATCCACTACGCCTACGACGACAACTGGCTTTACGGCCGAACGTCGCCTGGCGACAAGCTGGTTACTCTCCAGCACAATCAGTGGGTTGCATTCGAGGTGGACGAAGTACGTGGGCCATTCGTCTGGGAGAGCGTCGTCGCTCACGGCAGCTTCTATCACGTCGCAAACGAAGGAACGCCCGAGCACCGCGAGCTGAAGGCGGAAGCACTCGAGCGCATTCGCAAATTCGCACCCGACACCTTCCGCAAGAGTGACCCTGTGCCATTTCGCACCGAGGTGTTTGCGATTGCGATCGACAGTCTGAGCGGCCGGGCCGCGAGCACGCGATGATGCGACCTCAGATTCTCCTCACCCGCCAACACAACTTGGAACCGGAGCCGTCATGTATCGCGTGATCATGGTACCCGTCGATGGATCGCTCTTCTCCCGCGAAGCCGTCTTTCAAGGATTGCGACTTGCCCGGAAGTCAGGAGCTCACCTGCACCTGGTGCGAGTCGCGTCGGTCACGGCAATGCCCGGCGGCCCTGACACGATTGCCCTCGAAAACGCTGCCTGGACGATCGAGCGCGACGATCTGCGCACGCAGCTCTATCGTCTGGCCGCCGAGTGCAAGTCGAACTCACATGTCGAGGTCTCGGCGACCGTCGAGGAAGGGCCAATCGCCGACGCCCTTCGTGGGTACGCGCTCAGGCACCGAGTCGATCTCATCGTGATGGCAACTCATGCGCGCCGAGGTATGGCGCGCGCATTCCTGGGTAGCGTGGCCGATCAGCTCATCCGCGAAAGTGGAATCCCGGTTCTCGTGGTGCGACCCCCTTCTCTCGCTACAGAGCTCGTGGATGGACCATGCTATAAGCGCATCATAGTCCCGCTCGACGGATCACCGCTTGCCGAGCTGAGTCTCGATCCCGCAATTGCTCTGGCGAGGATGGAGCACGCGCAGCTGACTTTGTTGAGGATTGTCACTCCTGACAAGAAACAGCCTGCCGGAAAGCCCGGAGCGACGGGCGCATCCAGGCGATCTTCAGGCCTCGACGATGCAGAACGGTACCTCGCCAAAATGCGAATGGCACTGGTCGAGCCTGATCTCCGGATTCATTCAGCTGTGGTAGTTGCTGACGACGTTCCGCGGGCCATCATCGGTTCTGCTCAGGCGAGCGACGAAGATCTGATCGCTATCGCCACACGCGGGCGCGGCGGGATAGCGCGGGCCATCATCGGCAGCGTCGCTGATCGCGTGATGAGCGAGGGAAGGCTATCGATGCTTGTAGTTCATCCGGCGGATGTGCCGTTCGCCAAGCGCGTGCCGGAAGATGCTCGCGAGCAATCGGTCGTCATGGCCTGAATAGTCGGACACGCGGACGCAATCGCGGGCGTTTTGGCGAATTGCACCCTTGCAGGGAGCGGCGCTCCAGGAGATCATCGATGTCGCCGTGATTTCTAAAAAACAGCTGCGATTACTCGACGCGTACTGGCGCGCCGCAAACTACCTGTCGGTCGGCCAGATATATCTCCGCGACAATCCACTGCTTCGAGAGCCGCTGAGAATCGGGCACGTGAAGCCGCGCCTGCTCGGCCACTGGGGAACCACGCCCGGGCTGAATTTCATCTACGCCCATTTAAATCGAATAATCCGCGAGCGCGACGTCGACGCGATCTTCATTGCCGGCCCGGGCCACGGCGGTCCAGGCGTCGTCGCGAATGGCTATCTCGAGGGCACGTACAGCGAGATCTATCCGCACATCAGTCGCGACACCGCCGGACTCAAGAAGTTGTTCACGCAGTTTTCATATCCCGGGGGAATTCCAAGTCACGCTTCGCCTGAAACACCGGGATCGATTCACGAAGGCGGAGAGCTTGGGTATTCCCTCCTCCACGCGTACGGAGCTGTGTTCGATAATCCGGGCCTCGTCGCCTGCTGTGTAGTTGGCGATGGGGAGGCGGAAACGGGTGCTCTCGCAGCAAGCTGGCACTCCAACAAGTTTCTCAACGCAGCTCGCGATGGAGCGGTCCTCCCGATTCTCCACCTGAACGGCTACAAGATCGCTGGCCCGACGGTGCTCGCCCGGATTCCGGAGAGCGAGCTCGAGTCTCTTCTCCGCGGCTACGGTCATGAGCCAATCTTCGTCTCGGGCGATGACCCGATGACGATGCACGAGCTGATGGCGGCCGCACTCGACGCCGCATTTGATGGCATCTCTGGTATTCAGGCCGACGAGAGAGAAAATCTGGAGAGCGACCGCAAGCCGTGGCCGGTGATCGTACTTCGGTCGCCGAAAGGCTGGACAGGGCCGAAGGCCGTGGATGGAAAGCAGACCGAAGGCACGGTCCGATCACATCAGGTGCCTCTCTCAGGAATTGCCTCCAACCCTGAGCACCTGCGCCTGCTCGAGGAGTGGATGCGTAGCTACCGGCCTGACGAGCTGTTCGATGAGAATGGCTCACTCAACGCCGAGCTCGCGGAGCTCCCGCCTCGCGGCAATCGGAGAATGAGCGCGAACCCGCACACAAACGGCGGACTTCTTCTCCGGGATCTGGAGATGCCTGACTTCCGGGCCTATGCGATCGACGTCCCTTCTCCCGGCGCCGTCGACGATGAAGCCACACGCACACTCGGCAAGATGTTACGCGACGTGATGCGATTGAATGCGGGTTCGAGCAACTTCCGCGTCGTCGGACCGGACGAGACGACATCGAACCGCCTCGATGCGTTGTTCGAAGTCACGAACCGCGTATCGACCGCCGCCATCGGTCCAGATGACGACCACGTGTCGCATGACGGCCGGGTGATGGAAGTCTTGAGCGAGCACATGTGCCAGGGCTGGCTCGAAGGTTATCTGCTCACCGGCCGTCACGGCTTCTTCTCCTGCTACGAAGCCTTCATTCACATCGTCGATTCGATGTTCAACCAGCATGCGAAATGGCTGAAGACGACGCGGGCTATCCCGTGGAGGAAGCCGATCGCGTCGCTGAACTATCTGCTGACGTCTCACGTATGGCGTCAGGATCACAACGGATTCAGCCATCAGGATCCGGGGTTCATCGATCATGTCGTGAACAAGAAGGCCGACGTCGTGAGAGTGTACCTGCCTCCCGACACGAACACGCTGCTCTCAGTCGCGGATCACTGTCTGCGCAGTCGACATTATGTCAACGTCATCATCGCCGGAAAACAACCGGCGCCACAGTGGCTCCCAATTGATCAAGCGGTCGCCCAATGTGAGCGTGGAGTCAATATCTGGAAATGGGCGAGCAACGATAGCGGCAACCCCGACGTAGTCATGGCCTGCGCGGGAGACGTCCCTACACTGGAGACACTCGCCGCCGTTTCATTGCTCCAATCACAGCTTCCAGACCTGCGGATTCGAGTTGTTAATGTCATCGACCTGATGGCCCTCCAGCCCTCTACAGTGCATCCCCACGGCCTCAGCGACGATGATTTCGACGAGATTTTCACGACCGATCGGCCGATTGTGTTCGCGTTCCACGGCTATCCTTGGCTGATTCACCGGCTCACTTACCGGCGCACAAGCCACGGCCAGCTGCACGTTCGCGGATATGTCGAGGAAGGGACGACGACCACGCCGTTCGACATGACTGTCCTTAACGGGCTCGACCGATACCATCTCGCGCTCGCGGTAATTGCTAGAGTGGAGAGGATTCGCGAGAGCGATGCGGCACGAAAGGTTGTGGCCTCACTGGAAGCGAAGCTGGTGGAGCATCACGACTACATATGCGCCAACGGCGAGGACATGCCTGAGGTGCAGAACTGGAGATGGCCCCAGCAGGCCTGAACGCTACTTGTTCAACAACCCCAGCTTGAGAGCGAAGTCGACATAGTCGGACCTGTGCGCGAGTCCGAGCTTCTCGTTGATCCGCTGCTTGTAGGTGTCGACGGTTTTTGGACTGATGAAGAGCTTTTCTCCGATTTCCGGAGCGCTGAAGCCGCCCGCGACGTACCGCAGAACGTCACGCTCGCGCTCCGTCAGCTTCTCGTATTTCTCGCGCTCGTCGGCGTGCTCTGACTTTCGCTGAATTCCTTTTGCAAGCGCTCTCGTCGCAGACGGCTGCATGTAAAGGTCGCCATGGGCGACAGCCCGTACGGCATCGACCAGCTCTCGATCCGCAGCG
Source organism: Gemmatimonadaceae bacterium (assembly GCA_039927215.1). Lineage (GTDB taxonomy): Bacteria > Gemmatimonadota > Gemmatimonadetes > Gemmatimonadales > Gemmatimonadaceae > UBA4720. The sequence continues at coordinate 18,474 of JBDSVO010000237.1, read as the reverse complement.
CTTTTCACGAGGTAGCCGCTGGCGCCTGCCTCGAGGACCTTCACCAGGTAGGCGTCTTCTGAGTGCATAGTAAGGATCAGGATCTTGGTGCGCGTCTCCTTCGAAACGAGCTCCTTCGTTGCGGTGATGCCGTCCATTTCCCCCATCGAGAGGTCCATAACGACAACATCAGGGTTCAGTCGCTCCACCATCGCAACCGCGTCGCGGCCGTTCGAGGCTTCACCTATTACCTGGATGTCTTTCGCGCTGCCGAGAACCGCCTTTACTCCTGCGCGAACAACGGCGTGGTCATCCGCGAGCACTACTTTGATCAGTTCCGTCGTCATCAGTTCTCGTCTGTAGTGCGCAGCTCGGCCGTGACCGTCGTGCCACCATTCTGCTCGCTTGCAATTCGCATCACGCCTCCGGTCAGGACGACACGGTCCATGATCGTCGCCAATCCATTACCGGAATTATCCACCTTTGAGTCGCCGCTGTCCAATCCCTGATTGGAGTCGCTGACCTCGAGACCGATCGCGCCGTCGTTCGCATACAGCAGGACCGACACCATGCCTTCCCCACCGCGCTCCTCGGCATTCTTCAATGATTCGTGAGCAACACGGAACAATGTTGCAGCGACGCCCGCCGGCACGCGCTTCTGCCCAATGTCAGCGATCACCTCGACCTCGAGACCCGTTCTTTCACGGGTTTGCTGGGCTAGAGCTTCCAATGCGATGACGAGTCCGAGGTCGTCGGCCAGTCTCGGATGCAACGAATGCGAGATGTTGCGCACTTCATCCATGACCTTCCCGATCATGCCTCGTGCGGTGGCAAGGCTGTTCTGCATCGCGGCGTCGGTGCTTCCCGCGGCGGCGGCACTCAGCTGGAAACGCACGGCCGCCAGCGTCTGTGCGATTGACTCGTGCAGCTCACCCGCGATACGTGCGCGCTCGGTGTCCTGAGCCGTAACAACTTCGACTCCGAGCTTCTGAATACGGCGTCGCTCTGCTGCGAGCGAGTCGAGTAACTCGTTTACGGTATCGGACAACCTCGAAAGCTGGGGATCGGACACGAGTGATGACCGTGCCCGCGCGCCGAAATCCCCGGCTGATACCCGCTCGGCTACTTGCTCCAGCTGATTGATGGGACTCAGCGCGAGCCGAACGAGGAGAAGGTTGACGATGCACACGACCGAAAGTGCTCCGAGCACGACGACGAGCTCGCCTTGGTTGTCACCCCACAGACCATTGCCGACGAGCACGAGTGCGACGGCGATGATGAGTCCGTTCGCACCCATCACTTTGAGGACAAGCGGGATACGCAGCAAACTGCGGAGCACGCCGGCGAATCGTGCGCCGGCGTGCCTCCAAACGTCGTGCCCGAGATCGGGAATGGTTGTAGTTGCCACCTTCGTAACTCTGGTCAGCTGACAATGACTGCGGTGACCATTCCGAACATTCCGTGTTCTGACTCCGCGTGTGGCAGGACGTGACAGTGGAACGCCCACACGCCCGGGCTCTTGCAGTTCACGATGACGTCATAGCGCTCACCTGGAGCGACATTCAGTGTGTCGCATTTCCAGGGAGTAGACAAATTCCACCCATCCTTGGCGAACACCGTCATGTGCATCCCGTGCAGATGCATCGGGTGGATCATCATGCCCTCGTTCATGAAGCGAATCCGAAGCTTCTGTCCTACCTTTGCCGTAAGAGCTTCGGTCGCGGGGAAGCTCTTTCCGTTGAAGGTGTATCCGTGCGCCCCGTCATTCAAAATGAGCGTATAGTCGACATCCGCTCGCTCGATTGCCGATGGGTTCCTCGGCTCGACGAGAAACGCACCGAGCAGTCCCAGGCCAACCTGCTGCGCTGAGTTGTGGTGCGAGTGATACATGTGCGACCCGAAGTTTCCCACGGGTACTGTGAACTCGTAGGTGTAGCTCCCGCCTGATTTCACCGGCGGCTGAGTGATGAACGGAATTCCGTCCACATCGTTGGGAAGCTCCAAACCGTGGAAATGGATTGCAGTGGACTGCTCGAGCTTGTTGTGGAGGATGACGCGGACGCGGTCGCCCTCAGTGACGCGTATCTGTGGGCCAGGCACTTGCTTGTTGTACGCCCACGCTTCCACCATCTGACCGGGCGCCGTCTCCCATTGGATCTTCTCGGCGGTCAGCTCGAATACCTTGACGCCTTTGTCGATTCGTGGCGCGAGCGGCACGTTCCCTTTTCCCGCGGTCTTTGCGGGAAAGGCTTTGACTCCTGCTTCGTGCATCTTGTCCATTGCTTCCGCGGCGCTGAGCGCGGGAGCTGATGTCGCTTTGGGTGCTAGAGAGGCGCCGGCCTTGATTGGGACCTTTTGCGCGCTGCTCTCGTTGCACGCTGCGACAGCGCCCCCCGCAATCGCGGTAACCGCAGCACGCATGAGAAAGCCGCGCCGCGTAGAAATCTCGTTCACGATGTTGTCGATGGACTGTGGGAATTTTCCTGTCATTGGGTTCATCTCGCTGGGAGTGATTCGGGTTTCACTCAAGCTACGATTCAGCGAGTTGAGCCCCTGTCGGGTGGACTGCGGAACGTTTCCTCCAATACCTTTATCCACCGTGGTGGAAATCCCTACACAACCCATTAATGCCCGTCTCTGACCCCATCACCGACGCGGTTCTCGCGGGAATTGCGGTAATCTCGGCCGATGCGATCATCTGCATCGACGAGTCTCAGCGGATCACATTCTTCAACGAAGGTGCAGAGCGGATCTTCGGCTATGGGCGCGACGAGGCTATCGGACAGTCAATCGAAATGCTGATTCCGGCCCGCCACCGGCCGAATCATCGCGAACACGTCAAGCGCTTTGGTCAATCGCCGGTACAGGCGCGCCGCATGGGCGAGCGGAGCGCAATCGCTGGCGTGCGGAAGAACGGAGAGGAGTTTCCAGCCGAAGCGGCAATATCCTACCTCGGCGTTGACAAAGGCCGCGTCTATTCGGTCGTTCTCCGCGACATCACAATGCAGCGCCGGGGAGAAGAGAATCAGCGCTTCCTTGCCGAAGCAGGTGAAGTTCTCTCCTCGTCACTTGGCGCGGCGGAAACCATCAGCAGCGCCGCGCGGATTCCAGTACCGCGACTTGCTGAGGCTGCGATAGTCAGTGTCTTCCACGGCGGCATGTTTCACGGCGTCGCCGCTGCGCATGTGGATGTACCGCGAGCCGAGCTTCTTCAGAGACTGCGTGAGGAAGCGCCGATCGATCTGCGAGGGTCGCATCCTGTTGCAGAAGTGATTCGAACCAGCAGAGCGGTCTCGATTCCCGATTCGAAAACAGCAGACGCGCAACTGACTGCGATGCTGGACGAGGCCGGTCCGATTTTTTCCGACGGTCCCGCTACCTCCGCCCTTGTTCTTCCGCTGATCGCGAGAGATCAGCTGCTCGGCGTGATGGAGCTCTACACATGTCGGCGAAAGCTGGACCCTGATGACTTGGTGCTCGCCGAAGACACGAGCCGGCGCGCCGCGCTGGCGATCGATAATGCGCGTTTGCATGAGCTGGTTACTCTCGGACTACGGGCTCGTGATGACATGATCGGAATCGTGTCCCATGATTTGCGGAATCCGGTCAACGCAGTGAAGATGCTGACCGGTGCGATACTCGAAACCGAGAGAGCGTCACCGCTGCCGCTCGATGTGCTCGAGTATTCGACAATCATCCGTCAGGCGTCCGAGCAGATGGACTCGCTAATTCGCGATCTGCTCGACGTTACGCGAATCGAAGCAGGCCGACTCAAGGTCGATGTCGCTCCGACGGACCTCGGCGAGCTGCTCGCCGATGCGTTCGGCACGCTGAACCAGGTGGCGAGCGCAAAATCAATCGATCTTCGTTTCTCGACTGAGCCTACCCTGCCGCTTGTTTCGGCCGATCGGGAGCGTATACGCCAAGCCCTATCGAACCTGATCGGAAACTCGGTGAAGTTTTCGCCGCCGAAAAGCCAGATCGACGTACGCGCCGGGAAACGCGACCATGAAGTCGTCGTGTCGGTAAGTGATCGAGGTCCGGGTATGAACGAAGAGCAGCTATCGCATGCCTTCGATCGCTTCTGGCAGTCCCGGAGAACTGATCGAGAAGGGGCTGGACTCGGGTTAGCCATTACGCGCGGAATTGTCGAAGCTCACGGGGGAAAAATCTGGGCGGAAAGCAAGGTCGGCGAAGGAAGCACGTTTCATTTTACGTTGCCAACAGCGTAGAAAACGATTCGGCGGATTGACGTAACAGGGCCTCGGGGTGCCCTGCTCCGTCAATCCGCCAAATCGTTTTCTATTGGTGTTAGAACGCCACCACTCCCTCTACCATCAGCCCGCTGAACTTGCCACCGTTGCGGATGTCAGTCGTCGGGAAGTCGAGGTACTTCTGGCTCACGTACTCGCCCTTCATAAGGACGTTGGGTGTCACGAACCAGCCGCCGCCAACCTGGTAACGATTCACCTTCACGTCGTTGGCGATGCCGACCAGCTGTCCTTTCGCGGTATTGTAGCGCCCACCTACGTAAAGCTGCTCATCCGCGAATCGATAGACGGCTTCGCCGACATTCTGGCGCCACGTGCGGTCCGTCAGCTCCGTCGCCGCTCTGCCTTTCGCCTGCTCGATGTTGCCGAACAGCTCGAGGCCGCGGAATTTCACGAACGGGTTGAAGACAATCGCGTGGACTGAGCTCTTGAAGCCGGGCTGAATCGCGCCCGACCATGCCTGTGCCGACTCCGTCGAAGTGCTGTTCTCGAGCACATCGTAGTATCGCGATCCCGCGCGGTCACCACTGAACAACGTGTTGTTGACCGATTTCGCCTTGGCGTACGTCGATCCCGTCAGGCGCACACGCAGCTCGGGGCTGACCTGCTTGTCATAGCCGAGCTTGCCGAGGTATGTCATCGAGCGATCGTCGGGCTTGGTAACCTGGCCGCGGATCTCGCCTCCGGTCACTCCAGCCATTGCCAGCCAACCGTTGGCGCGAAGGTACGCTTCGGCGCCGATCTCAGTGGTGTACGCATCCATGATGTAGTTGCCCACGAACGGGTTGTACATCGCGTTGCCGTTGGCGCTGCGACGGAAGTGAGCATCACCGTAGTTGATGTCGAAGTGCCCGACTCGCAGAGTGAGATACTGCATCAGCTTATTAAGGGCCTTGACGTCGAACGGCGAAGCATCAATGAGAAGGAATCCGTCGTTCACCCAAGTCTCGTTGTGATGCCGCGAGGAAAGGTTGCTGTTGAGCGAAACACGGATGCCGCGCGCGAGCTGCGCATTCATGTAAAGATTGGCGACAGCGTTGTTGAAGCCCGACCCGATCTCGATCAGCTTGTTCGCGTTTGTTGTGACGCCGGCCGTGGTCACTGGCTTCGCGCTGGCGGTGTTGCTGTGGCTCAGAGACTGATACTGCTGCGTGAATGCAGCTCCCCAGCTGAGCTTGAATCCGTTGTAGGGAGCGCCTTCTTCCTTCGGCGCTTCGAACATGTTGAGACCGCGGCGATCCTGCGGGCGATAATGCTGGATCTCGATTGGCTGAGGCGCGAAGCGAGGCGCCTTTACTTTTTTCGCGGTGTCGACTGATGCCGGTACTGTTGAGTCCGCCTGTTCCGTGACTACGGCGACGGCAACGGCAACCTTGGTGGGTTCCTGGGTCGCTGCGGGCATTGCGGCTGCAAGCACCAGCGCGACCGAGACGAGATAACTATTCGAGCGTTTCATCTTTCACTCCTGTTGGATAGTTGAGATTGATCGCGTTGAGTTTTGCTTTGGTTACGGCTGTCACTGATTGGGGAAGCCGAGCGATGCCAGCGTGCGCGGGCTCGCCACGAGCTTGAACGAAACCACGATCTTGTTGCCGGTCTTGAGTGTGCCGAGCATGAACACCGGCGGCTTGATGCCGAAGTCGGTCATCTGAAGAGACTGGGTTGCAGTCGCTTTTGCATTGCCGTCTGTAAGACGCTCGGCCTTGATCTGCATTTCGATCGTATTCTGCTTCCCTGCGACCGTAACCTTTCCAACCGCCTGGAGAGTGAACGCGTTGTCTGTCACCGAGGTTGAAGGGATCTCGTACGTCGAGAGCTCGTAGCGGATGTCTGGATAGAGATCGGCCTTGAGGGTCTTGCGCATGTTGCTTTCGAGGCCCTTGCTGCCGCATGTCAGGCTCTTGACCGGAATCACGACTTCGAAGGTCTTGATCGGTCGGCGGAGCTGCGAAAGCCGCGCTTCACTGTAGGCGCCGTCCACCTGCACCATGGCCTGAAGCTTTGTCGTCTTGCAGTGGAACCCGTGGAGGGTCGACGTTCCCTCGAACGAGAGCTCGCTACCCGGACGCAGCTCGAGGCTGACCCCACCGGTGCTCTGGGACTGGGCGGTTGTTGCTGTGGCGGCGATGGCGAAAAGCGGGATAAAGAAAAGTTTGGCCTTCATCTGATTCTCCTTAGGTGTCGCAGGCAAGTGTTCCAAGTGCGATCAAGGTACGAATCAGAAATCCGGGCTACTGTCGGGCTTCAGCTAATATTTCGTCGGTAGAGTGCGGATTTCCTGTGAGGGAACCCGAAGGCGACAATGGGGATTTCCCTACACTCGCTATCGCGCAGGAGTGCTACGTGACAGTACGCATGCGAGCGTGCTCATTAGGTCGTAACGTTAGGCAATGAGAAGACTTATCAGGTCTGCCCTTCGCGTGATCCTGCGCGTGTTTTTTCCGCAAATCGAGATATCCGGCATCGACCGTGTTCCCCTCGACGGTCCGGTGATGCTGGCCGTGAATCACCCAAACGGGCTGATCGATCCGCTTTTCCTGCTGTGCCTCTCTCCCCGCCCGGTGTCATTTCTTGCGAAGGCGACGTTGTTCGACATGCCGGTCATCGGCTGGTTCGTTCGGGCTCTCGGGTCAATTCCCGTATATCGCCGTCAAGACGGTGGTTTCGATCCCGCAAAGAATCGCCAGACCTTCGAGCGCGCACGCGCGATCCTCTCGAGCGGTGGGGTGATCGCCATTTTCCCCGAGGGCGCATCCCACGGCGACCCAAAGCTCCGGCCAATCAAGACCGGTGCTGCCCGCATCGCACTCGGAGCGACTTCGATGAGCAGCGACACGCGCCCGCTCACCATCGTGCCGCTGGGGATTTACTACACCGCGAAGAGAATCTTCCGCAGCTCGGCGCTGCTCTATTTCGGTGAGCCGATTTCGGTTGCGCCCGCGACGCTGAAACCGAGCGGTGAGCCGGCGGCCGACGCCGTACGGGCCCTGACCGACCGCATCGAGCAGGCGCTCAGCGATGTCACGCTACAGGCAGACGAGCACGAAGCTCTCGCGCTCGTCGCGCGGGCGGAGGAAGTCTTTTCATCGGAGGAGCCTGCGTCACCTGACACACTCGTCGACAAATTCGAGCTGCGCCGGCGCATCATGGCCGGTTACACAACGCTTCGCACACACGCACCCGAGCGTCTTGCCGCGATCTCGGCGCGCATCACGCGCTACGAGACGGAGCTGCGCGAAGCGGGACTCGACCAGCAAACCCTGAAGCCCAATGCAGCACGCGGCGCGCACCAGACGGGCGAGGCAGTCAAAACGCTCGACTTGCTGATACTCGGGCTGCCACTGGCACTCATCGGCGCGATCTTCAACTACCCTGCGTACCGCATGGTAGCATTCATTTCAACGGGTCTGTCACGCGGTGACGAGGGCATCGTGGCGACGATCAAAGTCATCGCCGGCGCGCTGCTGTTTCCTCTGAGCTGGATTATCATCGCCATGGCTATGGGCTTCTTCTTCGGAGTGGCCGCGGGCGTCGCCGCGCTGGTTCTGGCTCCGCTCAGCGGTTTCGTCGCGCTGCTGTTCTTCGAGCGCATCGATCACCTTCGCGCGGCTGCCAGGGCCGTGGCTGTGTCGCGATTCCAAAGCTGGGGCTATCTGCGGCTGGTCGCCGAACGCAACGCAATCCGCGAGGAGATCATGGGCCTCGCTGCGGAGTTCGAGGCCTGACCAATGTTTTGCGCATCATTTCCTGCCGGGCTGCGTATTATGAGGGCCTATTAGTTTTCAGCAGTCCCCAATCACAACGACAGTGACTCATCTCATCTCCCGATACTCCGCGGCCGGGCTCGGCCTTGCCGTCTTTCTTGCGGCCGCCAGCGGCTGCGCAGTCAACGAGGGCAAAACCTCACCGCCGGTGAATCAATCACCGATGCCGACGCTCGACCCGGTTGCCGTGACCGACACCTTCGGCGCACCACCAGCCCGCCCGGATTCAGTCTTGGCGAAGGACACCGCGGCCGGCGTAAATGCCGCGATCACAGTTCCTTCCATTTCCGGCCGCAGCAAGAAGGATAGCATCGCTCTTGTCGCAGCGATTCGCGCGGGAATGAAGGACACGCGATGGCCGGTCAAGACAGCTCCGCCCCTTCCTGGCTCTATTCTTCCTAATCGGCGAATCGTCGCCTATTACGGGAACCCGCTGTCGAAGAGAATGGGAATCCTGGGCGAGCTCCCCCCGGATCAGATGCTCGCGCGCCTCGACAGGGAGGTCGCAGCATGGAACAAGGCCGATCCGGCACACCCGGTTCAGCCGGCGCTCCATCTTATAGTAGTGGTCGCACAGGGCGCGCCCGGTCGTGATGGAAAGTATCGTCTCCGCATGGCCGATTCTCTCGTAGAGAAAGTCGCGTCGTGGGCCGCACAGCGAAACGGCCTCCTCTTTCTCGACATCCAGGTCGGAAAAGCGACGGTGCAGGAAGAGATTCCCAGAATCGCCCAATTCCTGAAGCGTCCAAACATCCACCTCGGCCTCGACCCTGAATTCTCGATGAAATTCGGCGATAGACCGGGAGCGAAGATCGGCACCATGAGCTCCGAGGACGTGAACTTCGCGGTGCGTTACCTGACTGACCTCGTCGCGGCTAACAATCTTCCGCCCAAGATCCTTGTCGTCCACCGCTTCACGCGCAAAATGCTCACGGGCTCGAAGAATATCCGCCTCGACCCACGTGTGCAGGTGGTGATCGACATGGACGGTTGGGGAAATCCCTGGCTCAAGTTCGACTCGTACCGCGATTACGTGGCCGCCGAGCCGGTTCAGTTCACGGGGTTCAAGCTTTTCTACCACAACGATACGAAGAAGGGCGAGCCACTTCTCACTCCGGGCGAAGTGGTCCGACTCACCCCCGCGCCTCTGTATATCCAGTACCAGTAAAACAGATCAACAGATTGAACAGATGAGAGACGGATACACGTTTATCGCTGCGAACGGTTTGTAATGCCGTTTCTAATCCGTTCGGTCAGTTAATCCGTTCCAATGATCGCGACTGTTAACCCGGCAACGGGTGAGACGATCAAGACGTTCGTCCCCGCAACCGCTGGCGAGATCGACGATGCTTTGACCCGAGCAGTCGAAGCATTCCGGAAGCATCGGATGCTCCCGTTCGCCGAGCGCTCCAGGTTGATGACCCGCACCGCCGAGATTCTCGAGTTGGAAAAAGAGAAATTCGGCACGTTGATGACAATCGAGATGGGCAAGCCCATCGGCGCCGCGATCGCTGAAGCGGAGAAATGTGCCTCGGCGTGCCGTTACTATGCCGAACACGCTGAAGCTTTTCTCGCTGATGAGCCGGCGGATGTTCGCGACGGCAAAGCCTGGGTCTCGTTCCAGCCGCTCGGCGTCGTGCTCGCCGTGATGCCGTGGAATTTCCCGTTCTGGCAGGTGATTCGCTTCGCCGCACCGGCCCTGATGGCGGGTAACGCAGGCATCCTCAAGCACGCGTCGAATGTCCCGCAGTGCGCGCTCGCGATTGAGGAGATTTTCCGCCGCGCCGGTTTCGCGGAGGGAATTTTTCAAACTCTGCTCGTCGAGTCATCGGAGGTGGCGAAGCTGATCGCCGACCCACGCATAGCAGCTGTCACGCTCACGGGAAGTGAAGGCGCGGGACGAGCGGTCGCAAGCGCCGCGGGAAGCAACCTCAAGAAAACGGTGATCGAGCTCGGCGGAAGCGATCCTTTCATTGTGATGCCGAGCGCGGATTTGGAAACCGCCGTCGAGACGGCGGTGACGGCAAGGATGATCAACAACGGCCAGTCCTGCATCGCCGCGAAGCGATTCATCATCCACGAAAAGATTTACGACGATTTCATGCGTGGGTTCGTTAAACGCGTGTCAGCGCTCCGCATCGGCGATCCGATGGAGCCCGCGACACAGCTCGGCCCGCTCGCGACGGGTCAGATCAGGGACGATCTCGAGAAGCAGGTCGATGCGACCGTAGCGGCGGGCGCCCGTGTGCTGACCGGCGGAAAGCGGCTCGACCAACCCGGCTTTTACTACGCGCCGACGGTTCTCGCTGACATTCCTCCCGCGTCGCCCGCGGAGCACGATGAGCTGTTCGGACCTGTTGCGTCGGTGTGGAAGGTCGCGAACGTGGGAGAGGCAATCACGAGAGCGAACTCAACAACGTTCGGACTCGGCGCCAGCGCCTGGACAAATGATACCGCGGAGCGCGACCAGCTCGTGCGCGAGCTGGAGGCAGGACTCGTGTTCATCAACGGCATGGTCGCATCCGAGCCCGGTCTTCCGTTCGGCGGTGTGAAGCACTCGGGTTACGGGCGCGAGCTTGGCGTCTTCGGAATCCGCGAATTTGTGAACATCAAGAGCGTCAAGCTCGTGGACTCGAAAGCGAATCAGTCGCAGTCCGAGTAGTATCCGTTCAGGGTGTTGCGGCCTTGGCGATCCTGAACCACTTCATGTTCTTCGTGGTCGCTTCCTCTTCAAATGAAGATTCCACCAGATTCACCAGCCGTTCACACGGCCCCACTCGTCAAGCACTTCCCGCGTGCCATCCAGGATGTGGTAACGATCGTGGGCCGCCGCGGCAAGACACGAGTGATTCATCGCAATCCGGACTTTTGTTCCCACCTGCAACATGTCGAACGGCAGTTTCAGTCCCCCCTCGAGACCTCTCGCGATTCCATGCTCCTGATACACGTCATGAATGACGCATTCACCAAAGCTGTCCTTGCCATCCAGGTCCCAAACGAGCCCGAACCCCGCGTCTTCAGGTGTGCTCGCCGTGCTCCTGTCCTTGGAAAGCGCAAGCGCTCCGGCATCCAGCACGATCTGATTCGCGTCAGGCCGGATTCCGATCACAGACGCCAGGACCGTGAGCGCAATGTCGTCCCGAGTGCAAGTATGGATCGCCGCCTGAAACAGGTCTCCAAACATGTACACTCCAGGCCGGGCTTCGGTCACTCCGTCGAGCCGCTCGACGTGTGACATCGTCGGAGTCGACCCCACTGAAACAGTCTCGCACGCCATCCCCGCCGTACGCAGACGCTCTGCTGCAGTGGTGACAGCAACACGCTCCTGCTCAGCGACTTCGCGCACCTGCTCGACTGTTCGACACTCGTAGGAGTGCCCGGCGTGCGTCAGGACACCCGCCAGTTTCTCTCCAAGCGCTCGGCCAATCTCGATCACGGCGTCGCTCGCCGGGTCCACGCCACCTCGACTTTCGCCCGAATCGATCTCGATGAGTGCACGGACAGTGGCGGGATGGCTCCCAATGACACGCGCCACGCTGACATCATCCGTTATGACATTTAGTATCAAATTGTTACTAATAATGGACTGAATTCGATCGAGCTTCTCCGGCGTCGTCCCTGCCGCGATTGTGATATCGCGGAATCCGCGCTCCGCGAAATACTGCGCTTCCGCAATCGTTGAGACGGTGATCCCACCGGCTTCGCCCGCCACTGCCATCCGCGCAACGTCAGCTGATTTGGCTGTCTTCAGGTGGGGCCGTAGTGAGACGCCGAGTCGGGCCATTGCCGAGCTCATGCGGCGGATGTTGCGCTCGAGCTTCCCGCGGTCGAGCACCAGGCAGGGAGTCGAGAGATCCTCTAGCTGCACGGTGCTTTCGGTGCGAAGAGTTATTTGTTCGGATTGAGGATCAGATCAATCCTGTTGCGTGCACTTACCATGTGGATCCTCGTGTCCGGATCGCCTGCTCGCGGAACGGCATCCCTTAGCTGAGCGTCGAGAGCCATCAGCTCGCTTCGCAGCAACCCTCGCGCTTCATCGGGTGGCGCCACGAACGCCGCTGCCTGCTGCGGAGTCGCGCCGGGTGGAGCGGCTGGAAAGGGACCGTTGATCTTTGTGCCAACCTGTTCGAGATACGCGTACTGGAGATTCCGCTGGAAAGCGTCGATCCGCACTCTCGGCGCACGGAGCTCCGACCATATCCCATCGCGTAAATCAGCGGCCATTTCGCGAAGCGAATACGTGTTGCTCCCATTGGTAGCGAGCGCATTGTATTCGATGAGCCGCGTCAGTCGCGAATTGTTGAGCAAAGCGGTCAGCACCGCATTCTGAGCGGTACGAATACGCGCCAGGGCGCCTTCGGGCTCCATCCTTCTGAGCACCGTCTGGTCAAGGAAAAATTGAGGCGTGCGAAACACGTTCTCGTTGAGGAACTGCATTGCTTCGCGTTGACGCTGCCGCGGGAACGGTGTGAAGCGCGCGCCCGGCTGACTCCCGTACTTCTCCTGGGACGACGATCCGCCGACAACGTTCACTACATGTCCCATCTCTCGCTGCCATTGTCCGATGAGCCGCGTGTAAAGCTCGGTCAGATCCTCATTGCTCTCGGTTGGTTTAATCGTCGCTGGAATCAGCATCGGCATGATGCGCTTGATGTTCCTGAGTCCCAGCGTGGTTGACCTGACCGCATCGGCGTCACCAACAGCTTCGGTTGCCTCACCAGCGTCCGCTCCCTTGCTGCCCGATGTCGAAAACCGCAACCATGGCACGGTGTCCTGCTGTCGCGCCCATGTATCGAGCGTTGGCCGCTCTGCCTCCGGCGTGCGCGCGCCCGGTATCGGCTTGTATCCCCACATGACTGCAAAGCGGTCGTACGTTCCGACTTTCGGAATGAGATCGCTTACCGCGATCCTGTCCTCGGGCTGCGCGACGTAGTTGAATCGCGCGTAGTCCATTATGGAGGGCGAGTGTCCCATCTTCGCGACCCACGTCGCGCTTCGCACACTGTCGGCCGGATACTCGGAGCTCGCCTTCATGTTGTGCTGGAATCCGAGAGTGTGCCCAACTTCGTGCGCGACGACAAACTGCAGCAGCCGCCCCATCAACGAATCCGGGAACGGCAGACGCTGCGCACGCGGATCAAGCGGCGCAACCTGCGTGAAATACCATGCGCGCTGAAGATTCAGGATGTTGTGGAACATCCTCACTGAGCCGTTGAGGATCTCACCCGTGCGCGGGTCGTGAACGTGCGGGCCGACGGAATTCTCCACTGTCGAGGGCAGCCAGCGCACGACTGTGTTTCGCACGTCTTCAGGTGACCAGTCCGGATCTTCGACCGCCGTGGGCGCGTCCTTCGCAATGATTCCCTTCCTGAAGCCGGCTGCTTCGAACGCCGCTTGCCATTCCTCGATCCCCGCTCTTACGTAAGGAATCCATTTCTTTGGCGTGGCGGGATCGACGTAATACACGATCGGCTTTACGGGCTCCGACAGCTCGGCCGATGGGTCCTTCTTTTCCAAGCGGTAGCGTGTGATGTACCGCCGCTGCACGGACCGATGCTCCTCAGACCCGAAGTCGATCTGCTGCGCAGAGAAATAACCGACGCGATCGTCGTAATAGCGCGGCATCATCGGACGGTCGGGAAGGTGCACCATGCTCCAATGCGCAACCACGCTCTGGGCTGGAACAGGCCCGCGCGGAGTGGTCTGGGGAACCGGACTGGGAGACGGAGGAGGGGTTGCCGTCTGCGTCGCTTCGACTTCGACGTTCTCCGGGAAAGCAACGGCCTTCTCGATGTACGATCTGCGCTCATCTATGAATCCGCGCGACGACGCGAATTCGGGCACGTTCGTCGTGTACAGTCGAGTCACGTCGATGACCGTCGCACTGTCGGGCCCGTACGCCTCGACAGGGAAGATCGCAACGACTGCCGGATTGTTGGACGCGAGCACAGCCGCGGCGACGGGAAGCGTCGAGTCAGCGGTAATCGCGAATGATGGACTTCTCAGAACGACGCGATTCCCCGATCGCTCCCATCTCAGAACGCGCTCGGTGAACTGGTCGCCGCCGTAGCCCTCGAAGTCGCCGGGCGTCACTGCCGCTCTCTCGAACCGCCCGACCATCAGCATGTCACGGTTCAATTCCTGTCGCGGAATCTCGAAGTACAGCCGGTCGCCGATGATGTGAGTCTTGAACATTCCGGCGCGTGTCTTTGCGTCTCTGGTAATGACACGCGGATATGGCCGGGGATCGTTGGGATTCATCCGCGTGGTGTCTCCCGCCGAGCTTGTTCCGCGGGTCCCTCTTGCAGGCGACGGAGCGGTCTGCGAAGCCGGCAGCATCATGCAGCCGTTCAGAGCAGCGACAATTGCAATGGAGCTTGCCAGAGCAATGGGTTTCATCATGCGAGTGCTGAGAAAAAGTTGATATGACTCACAAATGGAACACTAGCGCACGGTACGGCCAACCGTCCATGGGACACCAGCGGCATCGAGCCCGCGATTCAGCGCCGGCACCCTGACTGTCAGTAACAGATTGAGGCGTGCTGCTTCGCGCTCCAGATCCTTCATCGCCAGATCAAGCGTCTCGCGTTGAATCTGGGTGGGCAACGACGTCGCGTTCCCGATCTCACCCGCAATCTGATTCACTCTGCTTTGAATCGACGGCGCGAATGTCTTGTCGTCCACATCGTTCGCGCTCGGACCCTGACGGCCGCGAACCTTCAGGAGAATGTCATCTACTTCCTTGTCGATCGCTGTCGCCTGCTTCGTGAGACTGTCAGGAGCCGTTCCGGTTCTTAGCGCAGCCTTCACTTCCGTCGTCTGCTCCTTCACCTGTTCCGCCGTTCGCGCAATCGCCTGCACTCTTGCCTGCTGCGCACCAGAGCTCACTCTCATCGCCCAGAGAGTGCGATAGTCTGCCGGGCTCAATGAAACGAACGGATCAGGATTCACAGTCACCGGCGTCTCGACGTAGCGAGACATCAGAGTGTCGTCTCCCGCAAGCGTGAGACGAGCCACATACCTGCCGGGCAGAACAAACGCTCCGGTCGGCTGGTTGTTTGTGCCCTGCGCCTTTGTGTTGATGTACGGCGCGGGCAGGCGCAGGTCCCACGTCGCGCGATGCATTCCGGGTTTGGCGTTCACGGTCAGGTCGCGAATTCTCTTCCCCGTCGAATCGTAAATCCCCAGCGTCAGCTCGCGACCCTTTGGAAGGCTGTCCTTCAGATAGTAGGTCAGCGTACTGCCGAACGGGGGGTTCGGCGCGCTGAACGAGCGCTCACCGAGCGATCCGGAGCCGCCGGTGGTACCGCCGGGGAAGGACGTGTTGTAATTGAAGATCGTCGCCGCTTTCGCCGGGAATAAATACAGGCCATCGCTTCGCACCGCATCCGCCATACGCTCGAGCGGAGTGATGTCGTCGATGATGTAGATCCCGCGTCCATGTGTGCCGATTACAAGATCATTCTCGCGCGAATGGACGCGTATATCGTGCACCGGCACTGTCGGCAGGTTGTACTGCAGCTTCGACCAGCTTTTTCCGCCGTTGGCCGAGTAGTAGGCGCCAATCTCGTTTCCCGCGAAGAGCAATGACGGCACCCGTGGATGCTCGCGAATCACCTGCACCGACGACACAGGAAGATTGGACGCAATCGACGTCCACGTTTTTCCGTAGTCGGTGCTCTTCAGCACGTATGGCTTGAAGTCGTTGCTGCGGTGGCCGTCGAGCGTCGCGTACACTGTTGTTTCGTTGTGCTTCGAAGCAACCACCCGGCTGACATATGTCATGTCGGGCACACCGGGGAATTTGTCGATCTTCGTCCAGGTCGCCCCGCCGTCCCGCGATACCTGAATCAGCCCGTCATCCGTCCCTACATATAGTAGTCCACGCCTCAGCGGCGACTCATCGACTGTGCTGATGTTGCCGAAGTCCGCGGTCCCCGCGTGCCGTGCAACCGCGTCCTTTGTCCACGTCTTTCCCATCAGCGGCAGCTTGTCGCGATCGAGATGGCGAGTGAGGTCGCCGCCCAGCTGCACCCAGCTGTCGCCGCGGTTGGGGCTCTTGAAGAGATAATTCGCGCCCATGTACACGGTGTTGTGATCGTGCGGCGAGATGAGAATGGGAGCGCTCCAGTTCCAGCGAAGATTCTGCTGGCCGAACTTCGGCTGTGGCTGGATGCTTTTCTGCTCCCCTGTCTTCACGTCGTAGCGTATCACTCCGCCGTTCTGGTACTCGGCGTAAACCACATTCGGATCCGTTGGATCGACGGCCGAGTAGAATCCGTCGCCTCCGACGGTCGCGTACCAGTCGCTGCTGGTTATCCCCTGTTGATTGCGCGTCTGGCTCGGGCCCGCCCAGCTATTGTTGTCCTGGAGTCCGCCGTACACGTAGTAGAACGGCACTCGATTGTCCACTTCAATGGCGTAGTATTGCGCGACGGGGAGGTTGCTGACGAAGTCCATCGTCTCACCGCGATCGTGCGTGATGTACACGCCACCGTCATTCCCGACGACGAAATGATCAGGATCAGTGGGATCGATCCACATCGCGTGATAATCCACATGCGCGGACTTCGCGGTTTCGCGTGACGTCGCTCCACCGTCATCTGAAACAAACAACGGAACACCGAGCTCATAGACGCGGTCGGGATTCCGCGGATCGACGCGTATCTGTGCCATGTACCATGGGAACTGGCGGTACGTGCCTGTCTTCTTCCAGCTCGCGCCGTAATCATCGGAGCGATAGACCTCGGTCGTCTTCGTCTCCAGTGTCGCATACACCGTTCGCGGCTGCGACCGGCTCACATCCAGTCCAATGCGGCCGATATCGCTTTTTGGCAATCCTTCAGTGAGCTTCGTCCAGGTCGAGCCCCCGTCGGTGGATTTGTAGATCCCGCTCTCCGGTCCACCGCCGACGAAGCTGTACGCCTTTCGCTGCCGTTGGAACGCCGCTGCGTACATGATGCTCGCGTCGGTCGGGTCCATTATCACGTCGGTCACGCCGGTGTGCTGACTGATCTTGAGAACGTTGGTCCACGTCTTTCCACCGTCAGTGGTCCTGAACAGACCGCGCTCTCCACCGCTGGTCCACAGTGGTCCGACAGCCGCGACGAACACAGTGTTCGGGTTGTTCGGATGGACGATGATGCGGCCGATGTGCTGCGACGTCTTGAGGCCCATGTTCGTCCAGGTCTTGCCGCCATTCTGCGACTTGTAGATCCCGTCGCCCCACGACGAGCTGCGCTGATTGTTCGACTCGCCTGTCCCCACCCAGACGATTTCGGGGTTCGACGGCGCGAGTGCGATGTCGCCGATGGATGACGTTCCCTGCTTGTCGAAGACGGGCTCCCAGGTGGTGCCCGCGTTGATTGACTTCCACACGCCGCCCGACGCCGATGCGGCGTACATCAGCTTCCCCAACCGATCGCCGATCCGCGACTCGGGACCTTCGGCGACAGCGAGGTCGACAATACGCCCGCTCGTCACGGCGGGGCCGATGGGACGCCACGCAAACTCGCTCAGCATCAGCGAGTCGTAAGTCGCAGCATTGAAGGCAGTTTTCGGCGCTGACTTAGCCGCTGGTGCGGCTGTTCGTCCTGCGCGCTGGCCATAGCCGGGCGACGCAGAAATGAGGGCAAAACAGATTGCAAGTGCGCACAGGAAGCAGTGCGCACGGGGTCGTTCAATCATGAGTTGTGTTCCTGACCGGCTGGGGGTATGTGCCTCCCAAATGTTAACATTATGACACTGCGATGGAAACGAATCGGGACGGCCACACAAACTCCGTACAGTTCAAGCGTTCTGTCGATCGATGCCGCTAATCAGCTCTAACCCTGCTCCGCTCAACATCCCGCGCTTTGGCCCATCCAGGCGCTCGGGAAATGGCAGCGCGTTTCCTGCTGGGCCATCGTCGCGCTACCCGTTCCAGTTTCTCGTGGAGATTGCGCGGAATCCGCTCGCGATGATGATCGCGATGAACCGCGAATACGGCGACATCGCGTACTACAAGATCGGTCCACAGCACCTCTATCTGTTCAATCATCCGGACCTGATCCGCGAGGTCCTCGTCACCAACCAGAAGAACTTCCATAAAAGTCGGGGACTCGAGCGCGCACGACGTCTGCTCGGAAACGGATTGCTGACAAGCGAAGATGAATTCCATCTGAGGCAGCGGCGACTGGCTCAGCCGGCGTTTCATCGCCAGCGAATTGCCGCCTACGCAACGACAATGTCAGAGTACGCAGCGCGAACACGTTCGGGTTGGACCGATGGCCAGACAGTCGACGCACACACCGAGATGATGCGCCTCACACTCGGCATCGTCGCCAAGACTCTCTTCGACGCCGATGTGGATGCGGAGGCTGCTGAGATTGGGCAGGCGATGACCACCGCGTTCGAATCGTTCAACTACGCGATGCTTCCGTTCACGGAGTATCTCGATCAGCTGCCGATCCCTGCTGTCC
>JBDSVO010000236.1:0-4983 GCA_039927215.1 Gemmatimonadaceae bacterium | reverse complement strand
CAGGCGGTGACGTGGTATACCGGACAGTTCTACGCCCTCTTCTTTCTGCAGACTGTGCTCAAGATTCCGACCGACACAGCTTACGGAATTCTCGCGGTATCGCTCGTGATCGGCTTTCCGACGTTCATTGTTTTTGGAACGCTCTCCGATCGCATTGGTCGTAAGCGACTGATGATGGCAGGCAACCTCATTGGCGCGCTGTCGTACTTCGCTATCTACCGCGGGATTGTATCGTTCTCGGATCCGCTGAACGCGCCGGCGATCATTCTCCTGATCGTCCTTCAGATCACGATCGCCGCGATGATAACCGGTCCAGTTGCGGCGTTCCTCGTAGAATCATTCCCAGCCAGGGTGCGCTACACGTCGATGTCGCTGCCGTATCACTTCGGCAATGGCTGGTTCGGCGGATTTCTGCCGCTGATCGCCACCGCCCTCGTTGCCCGCACTGGTAACATGTACGCGGGGCTCATCTACCCTACTGTGATTGCGGCGATGACCTTCATTGTCGGCTCGGTCGTGCTCGAGGAAACGCGGCAGCGGAGAATCTGGGACGAGGTGTAGTCGCGTCTCAGCAGTTCCCGGTAGATTTTCCGCCATGCGAAAATCTCTTCTTCCTCTGCTCATCGCCGCCGCCGTGTCCACGAGCGCCGGCGCTCAACTGTCATTGCCGCTCGACTCCGCGATGCTCGCCGCTTTCAAGTGGCGCGCTATCGGCCCGGCGGTAATGGCCGGGCGCATCACCGACATCGAGGTCGACCCTCGAAATCCGAAGACCTTCTACATCGTCGCAGCAAGCGGCGGAATCTGGAAGACCGTCAGCAACGGCACGATGTTCTCTCCGATCTTCGACAATGAGAAAATCATATCGATGGGCGATCTGGCCGTCGCGCCCTCGAATCCCGACATCCTTTATGCGGGTACCGGCGAAGAGGATTCGCGGAACTCGATTTCCCCGGGCGGCGGAGTCTACAAATCGACTGACGCAGGGCGAACGTGGAAGCTCACCGGACTCGCCGAGACGCAGCACATCGGGCGAATAGTCGTGGATCCGCAGGACGCAAACATCGTTTACGTCGCTGCACTCGGACACGCCTGGGGCTCCAACCCGGAACGCGGTCTGTACAAGAGCACCGACGGCGGCGCGACGTGGAAGCTCGCGAAATTCATCAGCGACAAGGCGGGCTTCGTCGATATCGCGATGGATGCCAACGACCGAAACACACTGTTTGCGGCGAGCTGGGACCGCGTGCGCGGACCGTATTTCCTGAGAAGCGGCGGGCCGGGCAGTGGTCTCTGGAAGACCACGGATGCGGGAGCAACGTGGACCGAAGTGAAAGGCGGTGGATTCCCCGCGACCACGAAGGGCAGGATAGGCCTCGCGATAGCCCCTTCCGATTCGAAGATGATTTATGCGCTCGTTGAAGCAGACACCTTGCCAAAGGCTCTGCCAAAGGGAATGCGTCCTGACACGGCCCGCGCGCAACGCCGAGTGAGCGGACTCTATCGCTCGACCGACGGCGGAGCGACGTGGACGCTCATGCGACGCAACGAGCAAGACGCACGGCCTTTCTATTATTCACAGGTGCGCGTAGACCCGCGCAATCCGAACCGCGTCTACTGGATGTCTTCGGTGTTTCGATTCTCGGATGATGGCGGCAAGACGGAACGGCGGGGCGCGCTCTCCATTCACACCGACTGGCATGCGATGTGGATCGATCCACGCGACCCGGAGCATTTCATAATCGGTGACGACGGCGGCATCGCCATCACCTGGGACGGCGGTGGAACCTACGACTTCGTCAACAACATTCCGCTCGGCCAGTTCTACGCGGTGAGCTTCGACATGCAGAAGCCGTATTCCGTCTGCGGCGGATTGCAGGACAATGGCTCGTGGTGCGGCCCGACGAGAACTCGCGGAAGGTTTGGCCCGACGAACGCGGAGTGGCAGAACGTCGGCAGCGGCGACGGTTTCTATACGGCCCAGGATCCGAACGATCCGAACATCATCTACAGCGAATCGCAGGGCGGCAACGCGTCGCGGTTCAACATTCTCACTAACGCGCGGACCTCCATCATGCGCGGAGGCGGGCGTCCACCAGGTGCGATCTTCGAGGATTCGCTGGTCATCTCCCGTGGCGACACAGCGAAACCCGAGACACCACAGACCTCAACTGCGCTTTCGGCGATTCATGCGCGCGCCGTTGCAGATACGGCAATGCGTTATCGCTTCAACTGGATGGCACCGTTTTTCCTCTCGCCGCATGCGCCAACAACAGTGTATATGGCAGGCAACCGCGTCCTGAAGTCGACTGATCGAGGCGATCATTTCTTCCCGATTTCACCCGACCTTTCAACGAAAGACTCATCGCGGATCATTGTCGGTATGAGAACCACCGGGGGCGTGACGCGCGACGCGACTGGCGCGGAAACACACGGAACCGTGACGACACTGGCGGAATCCCCGGTGCGCCCGGGCATTCTCTGGGCTGGGACTGACGACGGCAATGTGTGGGTTTCGACAAACGACGGCGGCGCGTGGACAGATCTAACGACGCGATTCCCGGGCGTTCCGGCTCGCACGTGGGTGAGCCGAGTCGAGCCATCGCACTTCGATACCGCGACTGTGTACGTCACCTTCGACGGACACCGTGACAACAATTTCAAACCGTATCTGTACGTCTCGAACGATTTCGGCCGGACATTCCGTTCTATCGCGAGCAATCTGCCTGCGAACGGAGTCGATTTCATTCACGTCGTGCGCGAGGATCCGTACAATCGCGATCTGCTTTTCGTCGGAACCGATGTCGCGGTCTACGTATCGACAAACCGCGGCGCGACATGGCAGCGATTCATGACTGGACTTCCGACAGTTCCCGTGCACGATTTGAGAATTCATCCGCGCGATCGCGAGATCATCGCGGGCACGCACGGACGCTCGATCTGGATCGCCGACATTGCCCCCCTCGAGCAGCTCGCGGATAGCGTCACCAGGCAACCCGCTTACTTCTTCGAGCCGGTCACCGCCTACCAGTATGCGACGAGCTTCGCGCAACGTTGGGAAGGGAACAGGCCGTTCGTCGCCGACAATCCACCGTTCGGTGCGTCGCTCGTCTACCGTCTCACGTCAGGCGCACAGCGCGACACTGCGAAGATCGTGATCACCGACGTCAAGGGCGACGTCATACGCCAACTCACGGGCCCGGGCGGCCCAGGCGTGCATCGCGTGACCTGGGATCTGCGCCGGCCACAGAGGCCGCTGGGACCGACCGCTCTCCGCGACAGCATCGCAGGCGCACGCCTCCGCAAAGCGCAGGAGGATTCCCTCCGCGTGGCGAGAGGCGATACCACCAAAGCTGACACGACGGCAGCCGGCCCGCGACGGGGCGGTGGCGCTCGCGGCGGGGCCGGCGAGATCAATCTCCGCCCGGCCGAGTCGCGTGCGGGCGAAGTCCCGGGCGGCGGAGGGGGTGGCGGAGGGGGATTCGGCGGGCAACGTAACGGGGCGATGGTTCCCGAAGGCGATTACCTCGTCACCATCACAGCGAACGCGTTAACGATGAAACGCGTCCTTCACGTCGAGCGGGTTAGCGAAATTCCCGCCGAACCGGTTGGAGGGGAAGACGAGGAGGGAGAGAGCGATCCGTAGGTTTTGAGAAAATCATGCGGACTGCGGACTAACTGCGGACTGCGGACTAACTGCGAGCTGCGGACTAAAGGCTATTCGATCGGCGGTTTGGGCCGCGTCGGCCGAATCAAACGGTCACGCTCTCTTGGAATTGCCGCCAAAAGCAGTCGCCGTATCTCTTCGAGGACCGCTACTCGAGCGGCGACGACTTCGCCGCCGAGGACGGCAGACGAAGCGTCGTACCACGTGATGCTCTCGCGCGTCGAGCCTAGCGCATATTCGAATATTCTCGCGCGATCGCGACCGGAGCTTCGCGAGTAACCCTCGCCAAGGTTTGCGTTGATCGATGCGATGGCCGCATAGAGCTGACCGGCAACTTTCTCAGTTACTCGATGCGCTTTCAACTGCTCAACATCTATCCACGCTTTCTCAATCAGCTCCGCTGAGAGCTGATAAGCTCGCATTCGCTAGAGTGGGTCGCCGTGGCCGCTGTCACGGGTGGGCTTAGGAGGTAGCGGACTCATTGGTCGAATTCTGAAGCGCCTCAGGGCGGGTCGCGGGATCGTTACCCCCTCCAACAGGAACCCAAAATCCGCCGCGCTTAGCCCGCGGCCCGCAGTTAGCCCGCGGCCCGCAGTTAGCCCGCAGTCCGCAGCTAGTCCGTAGTCCGCAGTTAGCCCGCAGTCCGCAGCTAGTCCGTAGTCCGCAGCTAGTCCGCAGTCCGCAGCTAGTCCGAAGTCCGCAGTTAAGTCCGCAGTCCGCAGTTAAGTCCGCAGTCCGCAGTTAGTCGGCAACGAATCCTCGACCTGTGTACATCCCTTACAGGTTCCTTACCGCAACCTGAGCCCCGCGCCGGTCACAGCGCTCGCTCGCGTACATATATTTTGCATCCAACCTACACGCCTTGAACCGCCGCTCCCACGAGCTTCGGGGCGAGCGACGGTCGTCTGAAATCTTCCACGCAGGATTTCCATGCAATTCCAAGGATCTAACGCAAGAAGGCTCCGGCAAAGCGCTCTGCTCGTAACCTTGCCAGCCATCGTGCTGGCCGTCATCAAACCCGGCTCTGCGGGGGCGCAGAGCACTCCTCGGGTCAAGATCGATTTCGTTCACGACTCCCTCCCGAACGGCCTCCACGTCATCTACAGCATCGACCGCTCGACTCCCGTAGTTGCCGTCGAAGTCATGTACAACGTCGGCTCGAAGCACGAGCAGCCGGGCAAGACAGGGTTTGCTCACCTGTTCGAGCACGTGATGTTCAAGGGCTCGAAGAACGTAGCCGACGGAGCGCACTGGAGCCTTCTCGAGAAAGCCGGCGGCCGCGCCGGCGCCGACATCAACGGCACCACGTCGTGGGA
>JBDSVO010000235.1:0-8308 GCA_039927215.1 Gemmatimonadaceae bacterium | reverse complement strand
TTTTCCGTCCTCATGCCTCCCGGCTCTTACACGGTGCGGCTCACTGTCGACGGTCAGACCTTATCCCAGCCACTCGAGGTGAGGAAGGATCCGAACTCGAGCGCAACCGATCACGACATTCGCGCTTCGAACGCCCTCCTTCTCGACCTTCAGCGGGATATCGAAGCAACAGCACAGATGTTGAACCGCATCGAATCCGCGCGACAACAGATCCAGCGTCTCACCAGCACACCCGACGTGCGCGCAGCTGCCGACTCGCTCGAGCAAAAACTCATCGCCGTAGAACAGAACATCGTCGACCTCCGCCTTTCCGGACGCGGACAGGACGAAGTGCGCTGGCCAGTGATGCTGGGCGGACGGCTGAACTATCTCGCCGGCGGCGTCGGCGCATCGGATTTCACTCCAACTGCGCAGCAGCGTGAAGTCCAGCAGCTGCTCGCCAAGCAGGTCGTCTCAACACGTGCTGAGCTCGATCGCGTGATGCAGATGGATCTTATGGCGTTCAACAGGCTGCTCACGGCGAAAGGCATGAGACCGATTGAGTAGAGTGAGAGAATCAACCTAGGAAATCACGGATGCGAGATACCAGCCGAAAAAGGAATGCCAGTTTCTAGGGTGAACCTGCACTGAACCTCCGTCGAGGCCTTCAGCGAGATGCGAGTGTAACTCGACTGGCATCTAGATCGATGGGCGGAGGAAACTGTGGGTGCGATGGTATTCCGCCGGGCAAAAGTGCATCACTCTAGAAACTGGGATCGTTTCCGTCTGGGATCTCGTATCCGCGACTTCCTAGGTTGTCGTTTGCATGCATTCACTCGAATCGACGTCCGGCGGGATTACGACTACAGCGGATACCCCGTAAATTTTCTGCCATGAAATCTCTCCCAGCCGCGCTGCTCGCTACAGCAGCGACGTTATTCATGGTGCCCATCACCGCCCAGGCACAGGCTAGCGGCGTCGTCGCGGGAACGGTTGTTCGCAGCAATACCGCTTCCCCGCTTCCCGGCGCTTTAGTCGAAATACTCGGGACAGGCGCGACAACGTCTACCGGTCCGGACGGACGATACAATCTTCTCCGCGTGCCGGAAGGCCAGCACGTTATCGAGTTCCGGTCGCTTGGATTCGCACCATTCAGGACCACCGTCGTGGTTGCTTCGGGGCAGCGGCTCACCGTCAACGCCACGCTCGAGGCCAACGCGATTCGGCTGAGCGACATGATCGTTTCTTCAGCGTCGCGGGCGCCGGAGCGAATAACGGAAGCGCCTGCCGCGATTACAGTCGTCCCGCCTGAACTTGTCCGCGCAATGGCGCCAACCGGCCAGGCGCCGCTCGCTCTCGCAACTGTCCCGGGTGTGGACGTCGTGCAGAACGGCGTCAACGACTTCAACGTCAACGCGCGAGGGTTCAACTCGTCGTTGACGCGGCGAGTCCTCGTCCTCGAGGACGGCCGAGATCCCGCCATTGCATTCCTCGGCTCCCAGGAATGGAGTGCGATGGGAATGTCGCTCGACGATTACTCGCGAATCGAGATGGTGCGCGGCCCCGGCTCGGCACTCTACGGCGCGAATGCGTTCTCCGGCGTGCTCGCGCTTACGTCAAGAACGGCCCGTGAGTCGGCCGGAACGAGAATCACCGCGGCGATTGGCGAGCTCGCGACAAAGCGCATCGACCTTCGTCAAGCCGGCGTCTTTGGAAACGAGCGCTTCGGATACAAGCTCGGGCTCGGGTACAGCTCCAGCGACACGTGGTCACGCTCACGGACGGCGGCTGACAGTCTCGACCTTTTCCGCGAGTACGACCCGATCACCGACTCGACTGTCAACAAGAACCGTGAATCCCGCCCACTTGTTGGGCAGGGCACACAACCCGGTACGGGCACAGCAATCGGCGATCGTTCGCCTATCGCGACAACCTACGCGTCGACGCGGTTTGATTTTTACGCGCCGAGTGGCGCGCTGGGAACGTTCGAGGGCGGGCTGGTGGATTTGCGTAACGAGACATTCCTCACTGGCTTCGGCCGAGTGCAGGTAGCCGGAGCACTGCGTCCGTGGGGCAGAGCTGCGTGGGCATCCAAGCGCTTCAACTTTCTGAGCTGGTATACCGGCCGGCAGACGCGCGAGCCGCAGTGGTCGCTCCCTTCCGGCGGCTTTTTCCTCGAGCACTCGTCGATGATTCACGGAGAAGCACAGTACAACAACGTGCTTCCGAACGATCTCGGGACATGGATCGTTGGTGTGTCTGCGCGCTCGACGCACATGAACACTTCCGAGACTCTCATGGCGCCGGCGAACGACCACCGCGCCGATGTGATGTATGCGTCCTACGGCCAGGCGGAATTGCGGTTGTCGCCCAAGCTCAAGCTCGTCGCGGCCGCGCGCTGGGACGACGGCGACCTGTTCGACCCTCAGTTCTCGCCAAAGGCTGCGGTGGTATTCTCGCCGAGCAAGAACAGCTCTTTTCGGGCTTCGGTGAACAAGGCGTTCCAGACGCCGAATTACTCGGAGTTTTTCCTGTTCGCGATTGCGGCGAAGCCGACAGCAAGTCCGCGTACGCTCGAAACCGCGCTGGAAAACTTCTTCAATACGGGCCGAGCGATCGGCACAACCGGCTTGCCGACTGATCTCCCGTGGAACTTCGACGCGCAGACGCGCGTGCTCGGCCTCGGCAATCGGGCACTCGATGTCGAGAAAATCACGGGGTACGAACTCGGCTATAAAGGGCCGCTCACACAGCGTGGGTATGTAACCGTCGACCTGTTCCTGAACGACAAGAAGGATTTCGTGACGGATCTGCTGCCGAACGTGAATCCGGCGTACCCACAGTACCGCTACGACGATGGCGGCACGAACGTGCCGGCGTACCTCGATGCAATCGCCGCGCGTGCGGCTGCGCTTCCGGCGGGTGCTATCCCCGAGGCACAGCGCCAGGCAATTATCGGTGGTGCCGCGCAGCTGAAGGCAGGCTTTGGCGCGCTTGTCGCTGGAACCCAGCCGCTGCTGACGACTGTTGATGGTCACCGCACACTCGTCGTGTCATACGCCAACGCCGGCCGTGTGAAGGAGCGCGGCGTCGAGCTCGGATCGGTGATGCAGTTCTCCGACGAGCTCCGGGGCGAGGCGAGCTATGCCTTCTTTAATTTCAGTGTAGAGGACCCGAGTCTGGGCAACGACGCTCTCCTGCCGAACACCCCGAAGCACAAGGGAAGCATGGCTCTGTTCTATGATTCGCCGCGAGGGCTCGAGCTCAACGCAAACGTCCGTCTGGTCGCCGGGTATCCCTGGGCAGCCGGTGTATTCAATGGGTATGTGCCCGCGTCACAGTTTGTAAACGCTAACGCCTCCTATCGCGCGACTGAGAAGCTTAAAGTGTTCGTCACAGGAACCAACATCTTCGACCAACGCCGGTTTCAGATCTATGGAGGCTCGGTAATCGGGCGTCGTCTCATCGGAGGCGTAACCGCGACGTTCTAATCGCCGTAGTCCTGCTCGTCGGCGGCCACGCAGTCATCACGGACTTTCGGAATCGCGCGCGCAATCGATGTCTCATCCGTGATTTCGACTCCGGCTGAGCAGACTCGAGAACCTTTGCGCGCAGGCCGCAAAGGCAGTCCATTGTTGAACCGGGCGACGGAGTAACAGTAGACGGAAAACGGCCCCCCTGACGGCCAGGCCGGAGCGCGTAAGCATCCACACGCCCCGACCCTCGAGAGCAGGGCTCAGCAGTCGATGCTCAACGTTGCGACGTCGCGACCTTCTTCCCGGGCTCGAAGATGTTCGATCCGAACACCGCGGGTCGCGTCAACGTCCGGAAGCTCACGTTGGTCGGACAGGAACTCCACGGCTGACTTCCCATCCGTCACCTGAGTCGCGTTGCGGATGCTGACTACGCCCTGGTAGGGAGCGCCAGCGAACTGGCCGTTGAGAGGGTTGAATGGAATTAGCGTCAGCGTTCCCGCGGCACTCCACTCGGACTCATAGTTGTTTCCCTTGATTCCCGCTCGTATGTGCACGGTAACTGGCCCGCTCACGTAGAGATATCCGGTCGTCCCGGCAGTGCAGAACGGCTTCGGAATCACCTGGGCAAACTGAACGATGATGTCCCTGTCGACGAGTCCCTTCACGAGCGGCGCGGCTCCGGCGAGAGTCAATACCGTCGCCCTGCCATCGTTGGGAATGCTCGCCGTGCCGTCGCCGTTCACCAGCAGTCCGAGGCTGGCGATCTGCTGGGCCGTCAGGAAAGGAACAACCGGTGCCTGAACCGCCCTGTAGTACGGCGAAGGAGTGATGGTCCCGCTCAGAGCCGGCGCCGCGCCGAGGAAACCGGTGCGGGCAATATCTGCGGTCACGAACAGCTCGGCGAACTCCCAGCTGAGCACCTCGTGAATGTTCGTCCCCGGAATCAGTATCTCGTAGTGCACGTTTGCGACGGTCACGTCGCCCTGACGGAACATTCGGAGGTGAAAGCGCGGCCCCTGAAAATTGCCGCACTCGAGCTGAATTGCGCTGCCTACCCACCCGTCACCAACGGCGTAATTCGTCTGCGGATCGCCTACCGCATCGTCCCACGTGCAGGTGATTCCCGCGAGCGGTCCGGGCCGGCCAGATCCGGGCAGACTCATCAGCGACGCGCGGATCTCGCGCGGATCTGCTTTGCCGAGGAAGATGAGATTGATCGGATCCTTCGCGGCACCACTGAAATCAGATCCTGTGAACGGCCACAGGGGGAGCGACTCGCTGCCGAGTGCAACAGTGACCATCCCGCCGGGCGCGGGCGATTCGTTACCGGCTATTCCTTTTGTCGGCGAGGGTGCCGACATGATAGGCGCGATGGGATTGCCATCGCTGCAAGCCGAGAGTGCGATGACCAATGCGGCCAGCGATGCGACGGTGCTGCGTGACAGGGACGCCATTGGAGCCTTCCAGGTCCATGAGAAGCGAGCTGCTCAAGTGGTCATTCGACTCACCGCGAGCAATGTCGAAGGAAGGTTTCAATGCCTACATACGCGGAATGACGTAGATCCGACCGATTAGTACGTAGTGATCATCGACCCGCGGCCACACGTTGGATCGCGCTGCTATGAAGCTGACGCCGCCGGCGAGATGTGCATGGCTGACACTCTTTCGGCCGTCTTCGTGAGCTCGATGGCGGCCGGAGAGCTCGGTTCGCCCACCACGATGGGCATCCCTGCATCTCCACCCGCAAGCACTGGCCCGTAAAGTGGAATCTGTCCGAGCAGCGGCACGCCAAGCTCTACAGCGAGACGTGCACCACCTCCGGACCCGAACAGAAAAGTTCGCTCGCCGCAGTGCGCGCACTCGAGCCAGCTCATGTTCTCGATCACTCCGAGCACCGGTACGTCGACGCGCTGAAACATCTTCGCGCCGCGAAGCGCGTCACCGATGGCGACTTCCTGCGGAGTGGTCACTATGAGTGCGCCCGCAACTCGCGTCGCCTGTACGAGCGAGAGCTGCGCATCGCCTGTACCGGGCGGTAGATCGACGAGGAAGAAATCGAGTTGGCCCCATGCTACATCGCGCACGAACTGCGTGATGATCTTCATGATGATCGGGCCGCGCCAGATTGCCGGCTGATCGCGCTCGATCATGAAGCCCAGGCTCATGACCTTCACTCCGTGAGCTTCGAGTGGAATGATCTTCTGGTTCTCGACAACCGGCTGGTCATCAACCCCCATCATCCTCGGAATATTGGGTCCATAAATGTCGGCGTCCATCAAGCCAACCCGCGCGCCTAGTCTCGCGAGCGCGATTGCGAGATTGCTCGCCACCGTGGACTTGCCAACGCCGCCCTTCCCGCTGGAGATCGCAATGATGTTGCCGAGGTTGGGGTAGCTCACCGGTGTCGGTGCGGGAACGGCAGCGCGTTTCGAAGTGGGCTCCTGCCCCATCACCGGAAGACTTCGCGGTTTCTGCCTGGGGACAGGAGGGGTCGCTGCGCCGCCGTCCTTGACGTCAACGCGAACTTCACGGACGCCGTCAACTTGCTCGACGACCTGTCGCACCTCGCGCACAAGTCGCGCGTCATCACTCGGTGCCAGGAGTATCGTAAAGCGAACCTTGCCATCGAGCGTTGTCGCGACGTCGCGGACCATCTCTGCTTCGAGGACATTGACGCCGAGCCGGTTGTTGCGAACGCTCGCAAGCGCGGCGTTGACTCGCTCCTGCAGGTTTGGTGGCGAGGTCACTCCCCAATCACGCGGACTTCACGCACCTCGGGGACGCGCAGCTTGAGATGCGCTGCGATCGCGGGCATGAACGTCGCCGGCGACAGCTCGCAGTCCGGGCAATTGCCGCCAATGCGCAGCATGAGCTGCCCTGTGGTCTCGGTATACTCGGCAATCTCGATCGAATAGTGGTCCATCCTCAACAGCGGACCGACTTCCGCGAGCACATTTGTGATACTTTGCTCGATGACAACGCTGCCGCGCTGGCTCCTCCGTCCGAGTACGCTCATAAATTGCAAGATAGGTCTGGCCTCAGATGGTCGCTACTGCTCCTCGCAAGGAAGGCATAATGATCCGCATCTCCTACGTTGGTTTCGTCGCCTTGTTGTGTCTCCCTGCGCTTTCAAGCGCACAGCCAACCGCGGCGCATAAGAAACTCGGCACGGTTCACTTCGAGACTTCGTGTTCGCCAAAAGCGCAGCCGATGTTCAATCGCGCTGTCGCTCTTCTTCACTCGTTCGAGTTTGCGCAGGCGATACAAGGCTTCAACGCGACGCTTCAAGCGGATTCCACCTGCGGCATCGCGTACTGGGGGCTGGCCTTGAGTGCCTGGGGGAATCCATTCGCTCCCGGCATGAAAACGGATAAGCAGATCGCTGCCGGACTCGACGCTGTGCAGCGCGCCAAAGGTACCGGCAAAATGACGCGGAGAGAGAAGGAATACATTGGTGCCGTGGCGATGCTCTACGAGCACGCGGGCACAATCGACCAGCGGACGCGCCTCACAGTCTATCGGGATGCGATGGGCGCCGTGGCAGCTGAGAATCCCGCCGACATGGAAGCGGCAATTTTTCACGCGCTCGCCCTGGCGATTTCCGCCGATCCGGCGGACAAGACTTTTGCGAATCAGCTTAGAGCCGGAGCAATTCTCGAGAATCTCGTGAAGAAGCACCCGGATCATCCCGGGCTCGCGCACTACGTCATCCATACCTACGACTTCCCGCCGCTTGCGTCGCGCGCGCGCGCGGCGGCGCAACGGTATTCGAGCATCGCACCATCGCTACCGCACGCGCTTCACATGCCGTCGCACACTTTTACACGCGTAGGCAGCTGGGATGAGTCCGTGGAGGCCAACCGCGCGAGCAAGGTCGCCGCAAAGCGGGATATGTCCGGAGCGGAAGAGCTGCACGCCGGCGACTATCTGATGTACGCGTACCTGCAGACCGGTCAGGACAAAGCTGCACGCGCGTTGCTCGCAACTATCCCCCAGATGCTATCGCGGTTCGATCCCACAAAGCCTGCGTCGGCCGCTCCGCCATCGGCCGGGTACTTCGCAACCGCCGCCATGCCCGCACGGTTCGCCCTCGAGCGCGGCGCGTGGCAGGACGCTGCGCGTCTCGAAGTCAGGAACAGCCCATTCCTGCCGGCGAATGCAGTCACACACTTTGCCCGCGCGATCGGCGCGGCGCGCATTGGCGACACGTCGAGCACCAGGTCCTCTATCGCCATGCTACAGAGAATTC
Organism: Gemmatimonadaceae bacterium; assembly: GCA_039927215.1. Classification (GTDB taxonomy): domain Bacteria; phylum Gemmatimonadota; class Gemmatimonadetes; order Gemmatimonadales; family Gemmatimonadaceae; genus UBA4720. Next base: position 604 of record JBDSVO010000235.1, on the reverse strand, counting down.
GCGACGATCTCTCCGGGCTCAAGGAGAAGTACTGGACTGAGCAGACCGAGATTCAGATCCGCGGAGCGTCAGCGTGGCAGGCTCTTGCGCAAGGTAGAAAGGACGAGGCGCTCGCCCGGATGCGCGAAGCCGCTGAGCGCGAGGATGCAACTGACAAGAGTGCGATCACTCCTGGCCCACTCGCGCCGGCACGCGAACTGTTGGGTGAGATGCTGCTTCAGCTGAATCAGCCGGCAGCCGCGCTAACGGAATTCGAGCGAACATTGAAGGCCGAACCCCGACGGTTCCGCAGTGTGGCCGGCACTGCCAAAGCTGCAACGTCTGCGGGCAACCGTGCCGCCGCGAGGACCTATTCCGCGGAGCTCCTCTCGATCGCCCGAAGCGCCGACAGGCCGGGACGCGGCGAGCTCGTCACTGCGCGGAGAATAGCCGTGCGGTGAGCAGTGTTACGGCGATGCGGACGGACGAGAAGCTTCGCCACAGGCCACGGAGAACACAACACAGATCGCGCCCTTGATCACTTGCCGGACGCTGTTTTCGATAGCAGTTTCAGAACTGTACCTCCTCTATGGTATGGGCATGAAATATCCTGAAGTGCAGAACT
>JBDSVO010000234.1:0-11703 GCA_039927215.1 Gemmatimonadaceae bacterium | reverse complement strand
GCGGATCGCAATCACAGCAATTTCGTGCGATCGAAGCGATGTCAGGACTGCGCGATCCACACTTCATTCAAGTGCTCACGGAACACGGTGAGATTCCTCCACTCATTCAGGAGGCGCTGAGCGGACCGTCGCTGCAGGACCTGTTCAACAATCTCCTGTCGACGCACGGCGTAACGCTCGAGGAGATCTACCGCGAGGAGCACCAGCGCCCGCTCCAGATGCTCGCCGAGGGTTTGTTGGAGTATGAGCAGGGTTTCGCGATGTGGCGGTTTCTTCACGTGCAGCTAGTCGAACGGATCATCGGGCCGTCAACTGGCGGAACGGGAGGGACCCTCGGTTCGAAATACCTTCAGAAAACGGTCTCGCAACGGTTTTTCCCGGATCTGTGGGCAGTCCGAAGCAAGTTCTTTGGGAAAGGCGCCGAGTAGGTCTTATTGCGGATCGCAATTCCTCATTATTTTAGGGTGTGCCGCCAAATCCTATTTATCTCGATCACGCCGCCACAACGCCTGTCCGTGACGAGGTTTTCGAAGCGATGCGTCCCTTCTTCGGAGCGCGCTTTGGGAATCCCTCCAGCACGCACCGCTGGGGTCGCGAGGCGCGCGCTGCACTGGACGAAGCGCGCGAGCGCGTAGCCCGCTGTCTTGGAGCGCGGAGTGACGAGGTCTGCTTCACATCGGGCGGCACCGAGGGCGACAACCTCGCGATTCTTGGCGCTTGGCGGGCAATGCGTGAGAAGGGTCGGCGAGCCGTGGTCTCCACACCTATCGAGCACAAGGCGGTTCTCGGCGCGATGCATCAGGCCGGCCGTGAGGGCGCGGACGAGCGTTTGCTCGAGGTGGACTGTGATGGGTGCGTTTCCATCGACTCATTCGACGCGATGGTTGACGATGCCGTCGCGGTGTGCTCGGTGATGTGGGTCAACAACGAGATCGGCACCGTCCAGCCCGTTCCGACGTTGGCTGAGAGATCCCGCGAACGCGGCGTGGTGATGCACACCGATGCGGTTCAGGCATTCGGAAAAATCCCGATCGATGCGAGCACACAGCAGTTCGACCTGCTCTCGATTTCAGGGCACAAGATCGGTGCACCAAAGGGGATTGGCGCCCTTTTTATCAGGCGCGGCACCCCGCTGCAGCCGTTGATGCACGGCGGAACGCAGGACCGCGGCAGAAGGCCGGGCACTGAGAACGTCGCCAGCGCGATCGGCCTGGCCCGTGCCGCAGAGCTTGCTGTCGAAGAACGAGAGAACGAATGCCGGCGGCTCGAGACGCTTCGAGACAAGCTCGAGACAGCGATTCTGGAACGAGTGCCGGACACAGTCGTGCACGGACGCAATTCGCCCCGCGCTCCTCACGTGCTCAACATTTCCGTGCCAGGTACTGACAGCGAGTCGCTTCTGATGGCCCTCGACCTCAAGGGGATCGCCGCGTCGGGTGGATCGGCCTGCTCGAGTGGCAGCGTCACTCCGTCACACGTGCTCGAAGCGATGGGAGTATCTCCGGAGCTCGCAAGCGCGGCGATCAGGATGAGCCTTGGCGCGTTGACCACCGAGGAATGCGTCTCCCGTGTGTCAGAGGTCTTTCCCGCGCTGGTACAAAAGGCTCGGCAGCTCAGCGCCGCGGGCTGACTGCTGTGAAAGAGCGGGTTCTTGTCGCCATGTCGGGCGGCGTCGATTCATCAGTCGCAGCCGCGCTGCTCGTACGGTCGGGATACGACGTCGTCGGCGCAACAATGAAGCTGTTCTGCGAGGGCGATGAAGTGCCCGACCGCCCGTGCTGCTCGCTCGATTCCGTCAACGACGCGCGACGGGTGTGCGAGCAGCTCGGGATTCCGCACTACGTGCTGAATCTCGAGACGAAGTTCAATCACGATGTGGTCGAGAATTTCGCGCAGGAATACGCTCGCGGGCGGACGCCGATTCCGTGCGTGAGATGCAACACGTTCACGAAATTTCGTGATTTGCTCCGCAGGGCGGACGCGATCGACGCACAGTGGCTGGCAACCGGACACTACGCACAGGTACGGAACGGTGTGCTCTACCGCGGCAGCGATGACAACAAAGACCAGACGTATTTCCTGTGGGGTATCGACCGGGCGGTGCTCTCCCGAATGCTTCTTCCGGTCGGCCACTCCACGAAGGCCGAGATTCGCGCAGCGGCTCATCAGCTGGGATTGGCTGTCGTTGCAGACAAGCCGGAGAGTCAGGAGATCTGCTTCGTTCCGGATGGTGACTATGCGCGAATCCTCGAGCGACAGCTGGGAGTCGCCGCTCCATCGCTCACCCCCGGCCCGATCATGACATCCGACGGCGCCATCGTCGGCATGCACGAAGGATTCGCGCGATATACCATCGGGCAGCGGCGCGGGCTACCCGGAGGGTATGCGCGCCCGATGTACGTCGTCGCAATCCGGCCCGACGAAAGAGCCGTTGTAATCGGACCACGCGAGGAGCTACTCGGGCGAGGCGTCGTGGCTCGTGAAGTGAACTGGCTTGTCGACGAGCCGATGCTCGGAACAGCCGTGACGATAAGAATCAGGCATCGCGCCGCACTCGCACCCGGTGAGATTGTACGAATCGACGCGGACGAGATCGAGATCGCGCTGGACGAGCCGGTTCTCGCAATAGCGCCGGGTCAGTCGCTCGTCCTGTACGACGGTGCCCGCGTCCTTGGCGGCGGATTTATCGAATCGGCCTCGCACAATTACGCAGGCCCAACGCAGCAGCGCACATCGCTTCCTGTTCTGGCCGCATAAGTCCCCAGGGGTCTAATACCTCGGGGCGTGATAGGGTTCCAGTAACCGGCAACAGCTCAGTTATTTCCCGCGCCAAACAAGAAACGGATTGAGCGGAGTGCCTTTCCACCACTCTTTCGGATTGTCGGACCGCGCAATTGCAAAATGAAGATGCGGCGCGGTAGGCGATGCATTGCCCGTCGACCCGACATACCCGATAATCTCGCCCTTCTTCACCGTCATCCCTTCGGTAAGCCCTGTACGGTACCTGTCGAGATGCGCGTAGAGCATGATGAATCGCTGCGTCAGATCGCCGATGTAGATCGTAAGCCCTCCCGCCGCGCTGTTGTGCAGCTTCAGCACAGTGCCAGCATCGGCTGACAGCACAGCAGTGCCACGGGGCGCCATGATGTCGATCGCCTCGTGTCGCCGTGTGCCCCCGCGACGGTCGTCGAAGCTGTCAAACAGCTTGTCTGCTTTTGTGCCGACTACCGGAATCACCGGGGAGTGTGCGCGAAGATCGGCGAGGTCCGACGGTTTTACGGGAGGGTAGGACGATCCAGTGGGAACTACACCTGTAGTTGGCGGGACGACGCGCTGCGCCGTGTCGGCTGGGAACGGCATCGTCAGATCTGGCGGACTCGTCGGTGCACGCCCTGGGGGAGTGAAAGTCACCGTATCGCTTCCGTCGGTCGAAGGCGAAATCTTCGTCGTGTCAATCACCGTCGCGGTGTCGCCCTGGCGTGTCAGCGTGATCCGGCCCGTACCGGTGTCGGGTTTTGTCGTGTACACCAGTCCGAGAAGGACTGCGCCGAAAAAAGTCGCGACGATGGCGCGATCGTTTTCGTTAATACTTCATTCCGCCCGCTTCCGCGAACTCACGCATCATGCGCTGCTGCTCCTCGGAAAGCTTGTCCGGTGTCTCGATCTTCACCTCGACGATCAGATCGCCGCGCTCTTCGCCCTTCTGAATTCCCTGTCCTTTTACACGGAACCGCTTGCCGGATGCGGTGCCCTGAGGAATGCGGATCAATACCTTTTTTCCATCGAGCGTCTTGACGCTGATCTTCGACCCAAGCGTAGCCTGCGCGATGTTGATCGGGACCGTGGCGATAACGTCCAGCCCTTCCCTTCTGTAGAACTTGTCGGGCTTCACGGTGAAGGTGATGAGCAGATCGCCCGGGGGACCGTTTGCGGATCCTTTGCCGCCCTGGCCCTTGAGCCTGATCTTCGATCCCGTGTCGACCCCCGCGGGAACGTTTATCAGGACTTTCTTCCGCGCGCGCACCTCGCCCGTGCCGTTGCAGGTGACACAGACCTGCGACGGAACCTGCCCGCGGCCAAGACACACCGGACAGGGACGATTGACCGCGAACCCGCCCTGGCCAAACGACACCACACCGCGCCCGGAGCATTCGGGGCATGTCTTCATCGTCGCGCCCGGCGCCCCTCCGGAGCCATGACAGGTCGGACATTCCTCGTTCACCTCGAGGTCGACCGGTACCTTTCCGCCTTTCGCCGCGGTTCGGAACGGAATGTCGAGGCTCGCCTCGATGTTCTGGCCTCGCTGTGGACCGGACGGGCGTCCCCCTCCGCGTGCACCTCCGCCAAAGATCGAGCCGAAAAGGTCGCCGAGCCCGCCAAGGCCACCGATGTCGAAGTCCTGGAAATTGATGTTCGGACCCGCGCCCTGTCCCGCGCCCTGGCCGGGACGCGATGACTGTCTTCCTGCTCCGCCGCCGCCGCCGAATCCACCAAAGCCCCCGAAAGCGCCCAGACGACGCATCTCGTCGTACTGCTTTCGCTTCTCGGCGTCACTGAGGACGGTGTTGGCCTCGGAGATCTCCTTGAACCGCTCCGCGGCTTTGGCGTCGCTGGCGTTCGCGTCGGGATGGTATTTCTTCGCGAGCTTGCGATACGCCTTTTTTATCTCGTCCTGAGTGGCAGTGGAAGGCACTCCCAGCACGGCGTAAAAGTCCTTGGTCTGCGCCATGAACTTTTTCTAACTAATGAGCGTTCGTGTGCTGCCTGACAACTACGCGCGCCGGCCGCAGCAGCTGTCCCTTGAAGGTGTAGCCGATCTGATATACGCGTCCGACAGTACCGTCCTCTTCCGGCGTTGCGGCAGGCTCGGTGCCCACAGCCTCATGCCTCGCAGGATCGAACGGCTCGCCGACCGGGTTCACCGGCTCCAGTCCAGCAGTACGCAACGTCTTGTCGAGTTTCCGCTCGACCATCGCGACGCCTTCGACCAGCGTCGTGGAATCTGTGACTGCGGGGTCGACATGGGCAAATCGCGCGATATCATCGATCGGATCGAGGATTTCCTTCACCAGGTCCGCCTTGCCGCGCGCCTCGGCCTCGAGACGCTCGCGCATCATGCGCTTCCTATAGTTGTCGAATTCGGCGGCGAGCCTCAGCATCTTGTCCCGCTCCATCGTGAGGTCGCGCTGGAGCTCGGAGATTCGATCCCCGATCGCGGCGTCTGGATCTGGCCCTGCACCGCCCGCTGAGTCCCCAAAAGGCGCGGGGGACACCCCGGCATCAGTTGTCGGCACGCCATCATCTGTCAAGATGTCGTCCTGCCTCTTCGGATCCACCATTCGGTCTCTTCCCCGTCTCATGCCAAGAATCTAACCGCTTTGCAACTGGCGCCGCAGGAGATCGAGCGCCGCTTGCACCGCACGCTGTCTTATCTCCGTCCGATCACCGATCAGCCGCAGTCCGACGACTCGCGGCGCGGATCCGTCAATCGCTATCCAGACCGTTCCCACCGGTTTCCCAGGTGTCCCGCCACTCGGTCCCGCGACTCCCGTGATCGACACTCCGACGTCGGAGGACAACCGAGTCCGCACGCCCTGCGCCATGGCCACGGCGACGGGCTCGCTAACGGCGCCGTGGGCGGCCAGCAAGCTGGCGTCGACGCCGAGCTGCTCAATCTTCACGGAGTTGTCATAAGCAAGCACGCCTCCCAGAAAAACGTCGCTTGATCCAGGAATTGCCGTGATTCGCGCCCCGAGAAGCCCGCCCGTGCAGCTTTCCGCGACCGCCACTTTCACGCTCCGCGACCGACACTCATCCAGCACTATTTCAGCGAGATCAGCACTGCCTTCTGCGTACACGTACCGCCCAATGACCTCGCGAAGTTTCAGCATGGCGTCCGCAAGGCGCTTCGTGGCTTCGCTCTCGCTCTCGCCTCTGCTCGTCAGCCGGATGTCCACGCCTTCGACGCCAGGGAGAAACGCCGGCGACAGTCCATCGATCGAGCGTCCCAGATCCCCGAGACGATCCGCCAGCGCTGACTCGGCGATCCCCGTTGTGCGCAGGGTACGCGACATGATCACCCCCGCGGATTTGCCGGCTCGACCGGCGTCCTCCCCAAGCCGACTCACGAGCCGCGGGACAAGCTGCTCGGCCAACATCGCCCGCATTTCGCGGGGGACACCTGGCAGCATCGCCACCCAGCGGCCGCGATCGTTCTCGAGCCAGATACCGGGCGCACTTCCGTGCGCGTTCGGAATTATCTCCGCTCCAGCGGGGAGCATCGCCTGCGCAAAGTTTGATTCCGGAATTCGGCCGGTGCGCCCCATCTTTGTCCATCGCTCGTGAAGCCATTGCACGATCGATTCATCGCGGACCATTTCGCGGCCGAAGAGGGCGGCGATTGCTGCCTTCGTCATATCGTCGGCGGTAGGACCGAGACCGCCCGTCGTAATGACTCCATCGCTTCGATCGAGTGCTTCGCCAACCGCGGTAGCGATGTCCGCAGCAGAATCGCCCACCGTCGCGCGGCGGACAATGCCGACTCCAATTGATGCGAGCTCTCGCGCAAGATGAGCAGCATTGGTGTCGACGGTGAAGCCGAGCAGAAGCTCGTCGCCGATTGTTACGACTTCGACCTTCACCTCATCAACCGGTTACAATCCGGCCATAGCGCACCATGTACAGCCAGAGCGAATAGATCGTGAGAAATACCGCGGCGATCATCGTCACCACGCCAACGATCCCGTTGAACGAGGCGAAGGAGTGCCACGCAAGGGAGTCCCATCCGCGGGTGGATGCGTAGGTCTCTGCGAAGAACCAGAAGTACGCAGACCCGACCCACGTGCACTGAAATCCTGTCTTCCATTTCGCGGGGCCGATTGCGCCGATGACGACGCCCTTCTTTGCCGCGACCTGACGGAACATCGTCATGAACAGCTCGCGACCGATGACGATCGCGACAATCCACCACGGAAGCGGGACGTCGCCCCACGGAGTGCGAAACGGAAACTGGTGCGCGGCGCCGAGCAGCTCGCGGTCGGGAGCGAACAGGTCGGTTGGCGGGGACATCAGGATGAACATGGGAATCAGCGTAGCGAAGAGCAGGACCTTATCAGCCAGCGGGTCGAGCAGGCTTCCCAGATCCGTTACGAGGCCGCGCGTTCGGGCGAGCATCCCGTCGTAATAATCTGAAACGGCAGCGACGATATAAATGACGAAGGCAGCGAGCCGCACGACGGCCGACGACATGAAGGGAAGCGCCGCAATCAGCGGCGCAACCAGAATCCGACCGACGGTTATCGCGTTCGGGAGATTCACCAGCGAAGGCGCGTCAGGCCAGCGCCTTCAACACCAGCTTACTGACTGCCTTCAGCGTGTCGAACACACCGTCACCCGCGATAGCGACCGCTTCGAAATACGGTGCTCGCTCAACCCATTCGCCGCTCGAGAGCTGTTCCACGAGGTTCTGTCCGGAGTGATAGGGGTCCGGAGTCACGCGTGCCCGTGAGGGATCGGCCGGCTCCCAGCCGGGATTGAGCGCCGCCTGTAGCTCGTCAATAGGCGCGGCATTCGGAAGGTCCCGCTTGTTGTACTGAATGACGAACGGCATCCGGGTGAGATCGTAGCCGTACTCCGCCATGTTGTCGTAAAGGTTCTGCATCGACTCGAGGTTCGCTTCCATTCTCTCCATCTGCGAATCGGAAACGAACACAATTCCATCCACGTTCTTGAGGATGAGCTTGCGGCTGGCGTTGTAATAGACCTGGCCGGGGACCGTGTACAGATGGAACCGCGTGTTGAAGCCGCGAATCGTCCCGAGGTCAACCGGCAGAAAATCGAAGAACAGTGTGCGCTCATTCTCCGTTGCCAGCGAGATGAGCTTTCCCCTCGTCTCCGGCTTCACCTTGCCGTAGATGTGCTCGAGGTTCGTTGTCTTTCCGCCGAGCCCTGGGCCGTAATACACAATCTTGCAGTTGATCTCGCGCGCCGCGTAGTTGATCATCGACATTGCCGTTCTCTCCTTACCAGTTGAACAGCTCGTCGATCTCGTCGCCGGCGCCGGCGAGGATGTTCGGCTGCATTGTCCCGCCCGCCCGCGCGCGCGCGAACGCGCGATCGAGGTGACCCGTTAGCTCCTCAACCGCGGGCTTTATCTTCAGCCGAACGAGCCCAATCGGCGTGCGATTGTCGAACAGCACTACAAGAATGAGTCGTCGTGCAATGTCGGCCACGTACATCGACTCGCGTTCGCCCTGGTGAAAAAGTGTCGTGAAATCAGTCTCACCGATGAGGCGCGCGAGCTGATCGTTTGCGCTGAAATCGGCCGCGGTGAGCGTCGCGAACGTTACCGGATCGAATCCGAGCGGCTCCCCCACTGTAGCGACCAGCTGACCCGAGCGGTCGACAAGCAGCGACGAGCGTGCACCGGTCTCGGCAAGGAAGCGTGAGATCGTGCGCACGATGGCGTTGAGGTCATCTTCCTCGAACGACCAGCTGCTTGCCGCGGGCTGCATGCTGGATGTCAGGAAAGCGTTTTTTCGAGTCGCCGCATCAGCAAGACACCCCGCCTTCTCAGCAAAGGACTGTGCTCCCACGCCACGTACTCGCGAAGGAGCCGCGCAGTATTGACTGTTTGGCGCCCGCGAAGATAACTGAGAGCCGCGAATCGCCTCAGCGGACGGGGGCTGAAGAGGTCGCGACGATACTGATGCTGCACGCGGCTCCATGAGATGGCGCCGCATGCCGCACCGGCGATGAAGCCGAACAGCGCCAGCTGTCTGGCTCGCGTGCTAGTCACATAGCCCGCCGGGCGGTAAGCGCTTGCGCAATCGTCACTCCGTCAGCGTACTCGAGGTCGCCACCCACCGGGAGACCACGTGCGATACGCGTCACCGTGAGCTGATAGGGCAGCAGCTTGCGCTGAACGTACAACGCAGTCGCTTCGCCCTCAATGCTCGGGTTGGTCGCGATGATCACTTCGCGCACACGCCCGCCAGAGACTCGGCTCTCGAGCTGCGGGATCGTGAGGTCGTCCGGGCCCACGCCATCCAGTGGAGACAGTCTTCCGCCGAGCACGTGATAAACGCCGCGAAATTCTCCGGCTCGCTCGATTGCGCCGATGTCGGCCGACTCCTCCACGGCACAAATCAATGCCGGATCGCGACGAACGTCACGACAAATCGCGCACGTCTCTTCTTCAGTGAGGTTGAAGCACTGCGCGCAGGGCCGAACCTTCTCGGTGAGCGTCGCCAGCGCTTCCGCGAGCCGCTTGCTCTGCTCAGCCGGCTGACGAAGGAGATGATAGGTGAGGCGGAGCGCTGTCTTTCTTCCGATGCCTGGAAGCTTGGCCAGCTCGCCGACCAGGGCGTCTATCGCTGACACTAAAAGGGCAGCTTGAACGGCAGGTTGAGGCCCCCTGTGAGCTTCGACATCTCCTGCTTTGCCAGATCTGCAGCCTTCTGCTGAGCGTCGCGCACTGCAACGAGAACGAGGTCCTCGAGCATCTCGACATCGGCGGCGTTGACGATAGACGGATCGATCCTGACCCGGTTGATCTGTCCTTTTCCGTCCGCTTCGACCGTGACCATGCCGCCGCCCGCGTTCGCAGTCACTGTCATCGCCTGAAGCTCATCCTGAATTTTTTCGAGGCGGCCCTGCATCTGCTGGGCCTGTTCCAGAATTTTGTTGAAGTCAGCCATTTGTGATTGAGTGTGGCGTCAATCGAGCAGCTCGAGATCGAGAAGCTCGACCGCCGCGTCGAGCACCGGGTCGTTGGCGCGGAGTGCGGCCAGCCGTTGAGCGCGGACAGCTTCGCTGGTGAGTCTCGCGCGCTTTGCTTCGCTCGCCGTTTCCTCATAACCGGATTTCCAGTCGAGACCGGCATCGGGCGCGTCAGGAGCCGCGGGCGCACTCCACGAAGTGGCAGTGGTTCGGGGAGCAGAGTCTGGCGGATTGCTCTCCTGCGTGCGCGCGGGCGACTCAGGTGGACGACTCCGCACTGGCGATGCGTCACCAACCATTGCAGCTCGGCGGGTTTCACGCTCCAGCGGTTTGGAGCGCGAGTCGTTTCGCGGGTTTGCAGTCGTGGATGCGCCTCCTGACCCTCCTCCACCGAGGCTCCGCAATACATCCTCGATCGAGAGCGCGCGGTCAAACAGCGCGAAGCGGACGAGCAACATCTCGACCAGCAACTGCTGCTGCGAGCTCTTCCGGAATTGGGTCTCGAGATCGGCCAAAGTGGAGAGCATGCGAAGCAGATCCGGAGTAGAGAAATCGTCGCGATGGGATTCCAGGGCCGTGCGCGCCGCCGGAGAAATTCCCTCGGTGGTTCCGCCGAGGATTAGCGCAAGCTGAGCCCGCAGCATCTCGCCAAGCCCGCCAAGAAAAACGCCGAAGTCGACTCCAGCGTCAGCGAGCCGGCGAACGGTCTCGAACACCTCTCCTGCGCGACGGCCCGCGATAAGGTCGATCACCTGCAGATATTCGTCTTCCGCGACAAGGCCGAGCGCAATGCGCACGCGGTCGGCTGTTACGCCGCCATCGCCGAGCGACAAGACCTGATCTGTGAGGCTCAGGGCGTCGCGCATCGATCCATCAGCAGCGCGGGCAATCATCGCCAGGGCCTCAGGGCTGTATTCGAGCCCTTCTTCACTGAGCACTGCCTCGAGGCGCGCGACAATGTCGGAGGTGCCAATGCGCTTGAGATCGAATCGTTGAAGCCGGCTGAGAACGGGAGCCGCGGACTGCGCAATCTTCTGCGGCTCCGTGGTGGCGAACACGAACACCACCCGGGACGGCGGCTCCTCGAGAATTTTGAGGAGCGCATTCCACGCTTCGCGTGTGAGCATGTGCGCTTCGTCGACGATGTAGACCTTGTAGCGATCATCGCCGGAAGGAGCGTACATCGCGCGCTCGCGCAGCTCACGCGCGTCGTCGACGCCGCGGTTCGACGCGGCATCGATCTCGACTACATCGAGGCTCGAGCTGCCGCTCCAGATGCGCTGGCACGAGGTGCACACTCCGCAGGGCTCGCCGTCAGGCTGCTTGTTCTCGCAGTTGAGAGCCATCGCCAGGACGCGAGCGAGCGTTGTCTTGCCGACACCGCGTGGCCCGCAAAGCAGGTATCCGTGGGCGACGCGTCCGCGCTCGATCGCTCCGCGAAGTGTGTTCGAGACGTGCGTCTGCACCGCCACGCCGGCGAAGCTCTTAGGGCGGTATTTCCGGGCGAGTGCGAGCGACATTGAGGAGGGGAAATACCCCAAGCCTGACGGAGCAACGTAAGACACCGCACGCCGCTGCTACCTTCGGGGTCCTGACGGAATTAGCGGGCCGACGCCCTCCGGGACCTGGGGCACAACTAATATAACCGCGCGTTAAGAGCGTTGGGAGAGAACAGCAGCCATTACGGATCCAGCAGGGTGCTCACTCCTCAATCGTCTCTCCTCTAACACAAAAACCCGTCGCTGGAACTCCAGCGACGGGCTCGTATCGATGCGCGGTTCTACTTCTTCACCTTGACGGTCGGAACCTTGACCATTGCCGTATCCATACCGACTTCGACAGTCGGGACGTTCAGAGTGTCGGTCTGCGTGCCGACCACGGGCTTCTCGACTTCGAGATCGCCGCTTTCAGTTTTCTTGCAGGCGGTGACTGAAACGGCCAGCAAGGCCGCCACTACCAGTAGCTTTACCACGAGAAGCCTCC
>JBDSVO010000233.1:0-6275 GCA_039927215.1 Gemmatimonadaceae bacterium | reverse complement strand
CACTCTCGGCCGAACCTCAGCCGGTGAGAATCCGAATCAGCTCCCCGCTCCAGACCGTCTTCGAGCTCCTTGACTCAAATGCACGACAACCCGACAGATCTCTCGCACACACGACAATTCGCGGGCTCATTGATTCGCTCAGCGAATCAGACCGTCTGCGCGCGCCTGCATTCGCGAACCGCAACGGGTTGCGTCGAGAGCTCGTGCACTTCAACAAATTGCGCACCGGCTCAGTGGACATACCGGCAGCCAGACGCACCGAGGCGCTCGACGTTTTTTTCTATCAATGGCGCATCGGACAACTCGAGTCGCTCGCTGGCCGAGAGTACCGGTTTACTTATGATAACGGTTGGACGATTCCGCTCAGTGGCCTTCCGCTTCGTTCCGATGGGCCAGCGTACGAAGCAAGCGGCATCCCGGCATTCTTCAACAACCTGCTTCCGGAAGGCTGGGCGGAGGCACGCCTCCAGGCAATCCACAAGATTGCCCGGACCGATGAATTCACTCTGCTGCGCACGACACAGAAATATCTCAGCAACCTCACGCTTCGACCGCCAGGCTTCGATGCGTCCGGGTTTGTACTCGATCATCTCGATGTCCGCCTGGCTGATTTTGAACCCGCGCCAGATCCTCTCCCGGTAAAAGAACAGATAGGCGCCGATCCTGACTCGCGCGAGCTCTGGCTCGAACTGCGCCGCCGCGGCGCAACTCGATTGTCGGGAATTCAGCCAAAACTTCCCATCCACCTCGAGCTCAACCGCGGACGCGCTGTTCTCTCGATCGGGCACGCAAGCAACGTAAGCTCGCACATCCTCAAACTGCCGTCGGCGGAATATCCCGAGCTCGTACAGAATGAATGGACAACGATGGAACTCGCGCGGCGAATAGGACTCTCCGTCGCGTCACTGCGACGCGTCGAATTCAGCCCGAGCTCCGAATTGAGCAGTCCCGGGCTCCTGGTGGAACGATTTGATCTGCCGGCGTCATTGCCATCACCCCGAAGAATTTTCCTCCTCGAGGAAGCCGCATCGCTGCTGGGCCTCAGGCGGGAGGAGAAGTACAGTGTCTCGATCGAGCGCGTCGCCGCGGCACTTCTCGCGTCAGGAATTCCCGCTACAGACATTCAGCTGTTCTTCGATCACGTAGTTTTTTCCTGGATCGTTGGCAATGGAGACCTGCACGCAAAAAACATTGCCGTTCTACGATCGATCGAGCCTGGCAATCTTGGAGGTCCGCCGAGACTGGTGGAAACGCGGTACTCGCCACTCTACGACCTTGTGAACACGAGGCTCGTGATCGCCGGCGATCTTTTCGCGCTCCCGATCAACGGGAAACAGAACAACCTTCGCGTCAGCGACTTCGCCAGCCTTGCCCGCACACTCGGATGGACAAGGGCACAGGCAAAGGAAAGAATTGACGCCCTGGCCTCCGGGGTATCGCGCGAACTCTCAAATGCTCTCGCGTCATCTGACCTTTCTGACAAAATGCAGGAGCGTTATCGGACTGTAGTCACGGGTCAACTGGCTTCTATGTTATAGCTCCATTGAATCCAGCAGCACTCCGGTACAGGCGTGATTGGCCCACGAAGAAGACGACAGCCATTTGCCTCGAGATGCCTGACCAGATCGGTGCGCTTCACACAGAATTCGTCCGCCGAGCTCGGGGATGCCAATCCAGAACCGGTATCGATTGTGATCCTGGCGCTCTACCCTCAGCGGGGCTTCGAGTGCACGCATGCACACGCACGGTCTAGCCTGGATTCCTGCGCTTTAACGCCATCAACATTGCAACGTCATCCTTATCCTTCGGTCGGCCCGCCGCTTTCTTTGACCGGATAATGTCGTCGAGCGATGCCGCAAGAAAAGTCAACCCAAACGCTTTGAATTCCTGCGCGTTCCTTGTGAGATCTTCGTAACCGGTCGTTCCCGACGGTGCGAACGCGATGTCGAGACGTCCGGCGTTCGTCACAAGGTTCCACATAGTCGCACGCGCCAGCATTGCGGCCGAACAATCGAACGCGAGCCCCTCCGGGATGGATTCCGTGTATATCTTCGCGTGCAGGTCCCGGAGAGCTGCAGCAAGGCGCTTGAGATTCTCCGTATCAGCAGCCGGAGTGATGTCGGCATCGGCCGTCACCCGCGGAAATCCGTACAGCCGCGCGGCCAGCGCGCCAATCAATACAAATTGAACGGCATGCCTGTTGAGGCCCGCAATCAGTCGCTCGGGATCGAGCGGAGCAATCTCAGACACGCCTTGCAGCCGTCACGAATCGACTGACTTGCGCAACTTCACGCAACCGGGCCTCTGGTGTCATTCGAAGAATCCGGGGAACATCATCCATCACCGATCTGTCAACCGATGGTATTCGCTCGAGCTCGGCAACCATGCTGAATCCGGCGGCCTTCAACAATCTGGTCAACGTCTCCAACGATGGACTCGTCTGCCCGGCTTCCACGCGCGCGACAACGGATTGAGCGGTCCTGGCTTTTCTTGCCAGCTGCCTTTGGGTCAACCCAGCCTGAGCTCGCGCAGACTTGACGGCTTCGGCCGCTGCCAGTGTTCGCTTCATGTACCTAATGATAGCTAATCAGCTATCAGAACAGAAGCGTTAATCTTTTTTCTTCTGCCGCGAGATTTTTTCCTCGTAGATGGCCTTCCCACGGCGTGCATTGTACGCGCGCTGGTATAGATATTTCTCGTCCGCGCTAGAAACCTTTCTCGATCGATACTTCTCGGCCATCGCCGACAGATCAGCGGCCTGCTCTGCCACCATCGGCCCGAGCTCAGGCGCAGCCATGCACGCGAGGTTGACACTGTGCAGCGCCTCGACCGCTCCATCGAAATCTCCGCGTCGCCCACGCTCCAACGCCTCGTCGCGCGCTTTCGCTGCATCGAGCAGAAGACGTGTTCGCTCAATCTCCGGCTCCGCGGTTCCCTCGCCCGACAGACTCGCTGAAACGGGAAGTCTGATTTCCTGCCGCTCAACACCACCGCCGGCAGTCATCACATCGGCAGTCGCCCGAATCTCGGCGATGTCCCGAGCCCCCAGCTCCTCAATGCCGGGAACGAAGAACTCGATGAGCAACGACTTCGGCTCACGAGCGTAGAGATCGCCGAGGTTGACCGTGATTCCATCGGCACCACAATGCGACGGATAGTTGTTGTGAACGTTGACGAGCTCGACAGAGGCCTCGGGCTCGATCTTCACCTCGATGTTTTGTGCGGCGAGGCTGAGTAGCCCCTCGATCTCTTCCTCGAACACGCCCGGCGCCTGGTCGGCATTCTCGATGTAATAGCTATGCCCCGCGCCAGCCTCGGCCATCGCGCGCAGAAGCTCCTCGTCGTAATCCTCCCCGAAGCCGATCGTCGAAGTGGTGACGCCGGCATCGGCCGCCTCTCGGCAAAGACCTGTCAGGCCATTGGGGTCGGTGATCCCGACGTTCGCCAAACCATCGGTGAGAAGGAGCACCCGGTTGATCGTCTTCCGTGCGCCGTTCGCCGGCTTCGGCTTCACGTTGTCGGAAGGCGCCGCCGCATTACCGTTGACGCTATTCCGCGCCACCAGCTCGCGACCTCTCAACCAGCCGCCGCTCAGGTTCGTGCTTCCGCCGGTACGGATCGTCTCGATCTCCGCCGGAAGTCCCGCCTGTTGCGCACCCGTCGCCGGCTCGGCCACAGTCGTGACGGTGTCGTCGTAGGCGACGACGCTCACCACATCCTCTGGCCTCAGTCGCCGAACGAGGAACGCCGCTGCGTTCCGGGCGTAGCGCAACTTCTCACCCGACATCGATCCGGAGCGGTCGAGGACGAGAGAAAGATTGAGTGGAGCTTTCGAATCGGTCTCCTGCGCATCGCCCTCGAACTTGAGGAGAGCGCGGACGAGGTATCCCACACGTCCGGTCGCGAGGTGGTAATCAAGAACAACGCTGGTTTTCATCGTGCCTCCTTAGGCTGTGGAGACAAGATATGAGAGGGGTCTGACAGTGCCTGATCAGAACATCAGCACTGACGGAGCCAGGCTTGTATAAGATCGCCCGGCTATGTGAACGCGAGGGCGTAGCCGCGATGACTCATGCAGAAATAGGAGCCCGCGGAGCTCCACACTGCTTGCGCGACAACAAGGACGATCGAATCAAGATGCTCCCTCGGCGCATGCAGCGCGTTGAGCAGAACCTGACGCGCCGCGACGTGAGCGGATCAGGCGCGCCAGGCATTCTCGTTCCTCTCCATCCATGTGAAAAGGGCCTCGGCTTCTGAGGGCTCGCGTCCCCTTCCCGTAAGGAGATCCACTGCGCACTGCGACACGGCGGAGCGCGTCATCCGCCCGCCGGCTTACGCGCGCACCTTTGCGGCTACGGTTGCAAAGACGTTGCCGTCAGTTCGGTGCATTCTAAGAGTCATGATTTCCTCTTCTTTCTGCCGGCGAAGAGCCTTGAGCCGTCTTCGAGCCAGATCGAGCCTGGGGCTAGGCGCCGAGAAGAAGGTCAGCGGGAATGCCCAACGCGTTGCGAAGCGTCACGATCTGACTCTTTGACAGATCGCGCGTTCCACTGAGAAACTCCGATAGGCGCGACCGTCCCCCCAACAGCTCCGCCAGCGCGGCGCTATCCAGCCCCCTCTGATCGGCCATGAAGCGCACAACTTCCTGAGGCGCCGCGGACTTGAACGGAGGCAGGTTGTCATCCTCGTAGGCCGCGATCAGAATCGTAAGAAGCTCCATGCGATCGTATGCGGGTGTCCCTTCTCGTGGATTGGCATCTGCCAACTCATCAAGCTCCGCTACGGCATCATCAAACTCCTTACCGTTCCGAATAGGGTGGACGACAGGCGTGGCCCTGCGAGCGGTTGCTGTTGCCATGATTCTCTCCCGTTTGCTTCGATTATTCACTGTGAACCTTCCAGCGACTACAGCTTTCCCTTTTTCAGAAAGCGATCATACTCCTCGTGTGTCCAGACTTCGAGTATCAGGACCTTCCCCCACTTGTACATCATTTTCACAACGAGCCGGTATTTGTTACCCCCGATATTGAAAACTGCCTTCGCATCACCAGGAAAATCGACGCTTCCAAAATCGGCCTTTACCTCGTGCGGGGCTTTGTATCTCTTCGCTCGAATAACTGTCTCCCAGGCACGAAGCGGCACCTCAGCATCCGGGTGAGCTTTCGCAAAAATCCGCAACCGCGTCTGGGTGATTATGTGCACTGGACTGGCCTGTTCCCAAAGTGGTAACAAGCCGAGCCATTGTCAATGCGCTTTGTAAGCAAAACGCGTGAGCAATACCCTTTCCACCGCTCTCTTCGATCCTAGCGCCAGTCTCGACCTCCTTGTCCAGGCTGCACTCGCGACTGGAGCAAGTCAGTCGGAAGTTGCCAAGGCTATGGCGCGTCATCGCTTGGCAGCGGGTTGAACGGAGGGGCTTCAATCTCAAACGCGCACGCAGTCTATGTGTTGCAAGCCAAACGGGTGTTACAATCCGACCTGGATACCACTATCCGAAATCTCGATGAAAACGCCTACCGCAAGCTGAAAGCCCGAGCTGCCCTTCTCGGCAAAACTGTAGGCGAAACGATGACGGATGCTATTCTCGTCTACCTCGGCAGGCCTCAAAGTCTACCGAATAGCGGGAGTTTGCGGGACATCGGTCCAGAGGCGTATCCGGAGAGCAACGAACGGCTGAGAAGCGAGATCGACACGATCGTATACGATATCAAGTACTGAGAAGGAGGCGTTCCCGGATTACGACAGCACCGGCCAGGTCCTCTTCGGAAAGGCTTCGATTGGCTTCCAGTACCAAACCCACCGCTTTCCCCAAGTTTGCGCGAGCTTCTTCGATTGTCTCGCCTTGAGTGTTGGCGCCGGGCAGTTCCTCGACAAAAGCCACGTAACCACCTTCCGGTACCTCGCGGAACACAGCCGTCAACTGGATCTTCATTCGCTCATCCTCGGCTAAACAATCACTACGTTTCTGCCAACCGGACCGGACCATTGGGCACGCAGCAAATCATTCCACTACGCGACCTTCACCTTCGCCAGCCTCACAAGCTCCCCCTCGCAGCCAACGCCGAGAAACTGATTCCGCTGCGTGTGCACGCTCTCGCGATCGAGCGAGGTCGAATGCGCGGCCGGGTTTCGAACGACAGCCAACTGTTTGAGAATCGCCGGGAGACTCGCCGTAAACCATTCCGCGCCAGGCTTTGCAAGGTTCGCCTTCAGACACCGATTGATACCCTCTTTCTCGCCGATGATTATCGCCAGCTCACCCAGGCCATACGGCC
>JBDSVO010000232.1:0-8537 GCA_039927215.1 Gemmatimonadaceae bacterium | reverse complement strand
GATGCGTTCCACGTCGAAGGAGTGAGGATCTGGTAATTCGAGACGGCCCCGCGGTCGAGCGTCAAGTGATGTGTGAGGTATCCTCTGCCGGCGCCCCAGAATCCGACGCCACGCTGCTCGCCCTTCTTGGGCATGTGGAACGGGGTGCTCGTCTTGTAGTCTCCGTCCTTCAGGCGCTCCATCGCCGCGATCCAGTTGTTGAATGCGACGAGTGCCGTAAACGCCATGCAATACGCGCGGCCGCGGTTACGCTCGAATGCGTTCCACTCGGTGGGGACGTGCCATTCGAGCTCGGTCTCGGGCAACGCGCCGGCCGGCACGCGCATCTTCAGTGAATGCCCGGTGGATTCGATGAAAGGATTTTCCGGAATCTTCCTGGCGACCGCTGTATTCCACAGACGCGCATACGCGCCCGCTTCCATGCCCTGTCGATCCCACCTCGGCGTCGTGTCCCAGGTGTACTTCTCCTTCCAATTCTGACCCTGAGGGCGGGGTCTCGTGATCTTGTTCCACGGATGATGCGGCGATAGCGGGTTGCCGCTTGGATCAGTCGGGAAATGCGGCGGCTTGTTTCCTTCGCCAGTCCATTCTTCGTAGTACGAGTGATCGACGAACTCCTCCAGTCCCATGTTGATCTTCTTGAGATCTGTCGTCACCAGCTTTCCATCGACGATCGCGCCCGGCGTGGCCCACCGCCGGTTTCCCCAATCGTCGGCGTTTTCGTATGTGGCGTCGTACGCGTCGGGATGATCGAAGATTCCGGTATCGACCATGTTCGCCCGGCGGGCCCCGACCTGCTTGTACGCCGGGTTGGCTTCATAGAAGAACTCCGTGATGTCGTCCCAGATGAGCGCGAGCTTTTTCGAGTAATCGAAGAACTGGGCGAGGCGAATGAACATCTCGTTCATCACGGTGAGATTGATTGTCGAGCTCATTCCTCCCGGTACGATCGTCTGCGGATGAGGATACTTGCCGCAGATGAGCACATACGCCTCGCGCGCAACCCGCGTCATGTGCAGTGCCTCGAGATACAGCTTGCCGGTAAGCGGATTCATGTCGGTCATCAGATCGGCGATCGTCCGATATCCGTGAATCGCGGTGTGGCGTGACTCCGTGGTTTTTGCGCGCTCGTACAACGACGGATTCGTTGGCTCGACGATAACCTGCGAGTAATCCGGGCCGGCGAGGAGATGCAGGTGAAGTGGATGGTCGTAAAGAAACTCCAGCGCCAGCGCGAGATTTCGAATGAGTACCCCTAGTGGCGGCGGCTGGCATCCGATCGCCATCTCGATTGCGAGTGCCGAGCAGGTCGAGTGAACCCCGCCGCACACACCGCAGGCGCGGCTGGTAATGAAAATCGCATCACGGGGATCCCGGCCGATCATGATGATCTCATAACCGCGGAAAAGAGTTGCGACGGACCTTGCCTCGACCATCTTCCGATTCTCGAAGTCAGCAACTGAATGGAAAGCGAGCGCGCCCGCGACACGAGTGACGGGGTCGAAGTCCATCGACTTGATATGTCCGTTTCGCCGAACGAGCTCCTCGATCTTTTCCGCAGTGAGCTGGCGCGTGCCACCCTGGGGAACCGCGGTCCCCGTACCGTAGGGATCGCCGACGCCTTCGCGCAGAAACGGCTTGCCCTGGGGGTCAAACTCAACGGGAAGATTCTTGAAGCACATGTGAGCCCCGGATCCTTAAATGAGCTTGAAAACGTGAGCCGCCCGGCCGAGGTGGCCGTCGGCAACGCGAAGTCCGTCGAGCAGCGTCGAGAGCGCGCCGTTGATCGTCGTCAACTTCTCGGGCAGAGGCTGAGTGTGACTGGCCACGATCTCGAGTCCGTCCGCGATTGCGGCGACGTTTTTCCGAGCCTTGATGAGCGCCCACGCGATCCCGATGAGATAACCGGCGAGCGCAATGACGACGAGCGCCACGGTGATCAGCGTCAGTGTCAGCAGCATGGTGAACTCCTCATCGGGCTCTCTCCTCGAGCACGTCGGCAATAGTTCCAAGCTTGCCGGCGACATTACCCGCATGCCCGAGAATCTGGGTGGCGACTTCAATTGTCGTGTCGAGCGCTACAATGTTTTTCGTGTTGCCGGCAATTCCCGCCGCGGCTTCGAGCGCTTCGGCGGAGTAGCGCTGAATGCCGCGCGCCGCGGCCCAGGCCCGGTGAAGCCAGTACACGGCCATGGGCACGAGAAAGACGAGGGTGAAAATGAGTCCGGTCCACCAGATGACGAAGACCGCGGGAGGAAACATCGTTTCGCTCGGTGTCATTTCTCTCCCTGCGCCACTACTGCCGTTATCACTCCGCCGAGGTTCTTGTCGATTGCGCCCAGTCCATCACGTACGGCAGTGAGCCCCCCGTTGAGCTGGATCACCTGCGGGGCGAGACCGCCGGTCTGGACTTCGATTGCGCGGACGCCGAGGCGGATCTTCGAGAGGTAGCTGGCACGGGCGCCGTATGTCTTGATTTCCGCGCCGCCGATTTCTTCGAGCGCGTGGACGATGAACCAGAGGAATGCCCCGAGAGCGGCGAAAAGTGCCACCGCTCCGATCACCGAGAGAACCATCAGCAAGGTCATCGTGCTCATCGCGACCACTCCGGTCCAATGATGCACGCCGGACATCCGGGGCAGTCCTTTGCGTGGGCTTCTACCCCAGCGGTGGCGCCGACGATGCCGACCGCCGAGCCGAGGATTTTCCCGGCAACTATGTTCGTTTTGCTCAGCAGCGCGATGTGGATCGTGTTGTTCGCAATCCTCTGGCCGACGTTCCAGATGGCCGCTACTCCATGCCGAATGTCGCGCGCAGTGCGCAGAATGAGTGTCAGCAGAATCGCTACAACCAGCAGAACCACGACGTAAATGACGAGTGTCACAATCCAGACCTTCTGAACGGTCTCAGGCGTCAGCTCAGCCACGACTCACCCCTCCGGCACCGGCATGGCTCTCCAGTGCTTCGACGAGAGCGCCACCCTTCGCCTCTATGCTCTGGACGGTCTCGAGTATGCCGACCGCAACTTCGTTGGTCGTCTCCAGCGCCCAGATCGGCTGAGTATTCGCGCGAATCTTTTCCGCCGCTGCCAGCGCGCGCCGCGCGTGTGCGAGAATACTCCTCGCGGTAAGCCAGATTGTAATCAGGAGCGAGGCGGCGATGAGTATCACGAGTGTCGCCAACATCATCCACAGGCGCCACGCGCCCCAGAGCTCAGTGTCGGTCACGGGTATCCTCGATGGTCGAGCTGTCGTCCATGTAGTCGCTGCTCGTCCCCGGACGATCGCCGCCCCAGAAACGGTCCTCCTCTCCCTTTGGCCGGCCGGGCTTTTTCGCGCCCCAGAACTGCCATTTCTTGTAGAAGTATTCCATCGCCTTGAGCGGTATCGAGGCTGGCTGCACGTTTCCCCATCCGCTGGGAACCGCTTTCATCACGTCCCACCTTACTTCACGATTCGCGTGACGGTTGCTGAGGCGTCTCAGTCTTCGAATCACGCCTCCGGTCGCGTGCGACATCGTGGTCGAAAGAATTCCGCCGGGCGGAGCCTTGTAGAACGGCGAAAACTTGTCGGGGAATCCGGGCATCGTGCAGGCGATGCAAACTCCGCCCGCCTCCATGCAACCGCCCATGTGATTGATCGCGCCGCGCTTGACGATGTTGCAATTCACCACCGGTCCCCAGCAGCCGATCTCCACCAGACACTCCGGACCGCCGTATTCATGGGCGAATACACCTTCCTCGTAATAACCGGCGCGATTGCATCCGCGGTGAACAGTCTCGTTGAATAGCCAGGCGGGGCGTCCGAGCTCGTCGAAGCTTGGAAGCGGGCCAAGCCCCTGGAGAAAAAGAAGAACGGCGAATACGGTCTCGGTGAAATTGTCTCCCTGCGGAGCACATCCGGGAATGTTGATCACCGGAAGACCGAATGCGCTGCGATAGTCCTTCCCCAGGAAATCCATCAGGCTCATAGAGCCCGTAGGATTGCCCTCCGCCGAGGGAATCCCTCCCCATGTGGCGCAGGTGCCGATGGCAATGGTGGCTGCTGCTCCTGGAGCGAGTCGCGCAATCCAGGTTGACGAAGGCACGGGACACGATTCGCCGCCTTCAGAGATGACCTCGGATCCCATTGCGGAGAAATATCCTCCCGTGCGTGCGGCGATTCTTTCGTCGGCGATCGAACCCTCGGCTACAATCACATAGGGATCGTCGAGCTTCCCGTTCCACGCATCCTTGAACGGCTGGACGAACGCCTCCCCGGATTCCACCGAGAGCACTGTGTGGTGCAAGATGACTTGCGGCATCGTCGGTACCGTGCCGAGAAGAAGGCCCTCGATTCCGGGATTGGTTGCACCGGCGACTGAAACGGTACAACCGTCGCAGCTCATTCCAGCCAGCCAGAACACGTGGACGGTTTTGATCGGCCCCAGAGGTAGCCGCTCTTGCTTCGGTCGAGGCTCGGTTGCAGGGATCGACGGTTGCTGTCCCTGAATGGTGTCCTGCTCGAGTGTTGTCGCCATTAGCAGATCCTTGGCAGCGGGTCGCCAACCAACATGTCGAGAACCCGTGACCCTCCGATAGGGGTTTTGAGAATAACCATTCCCTCAGGCTCCGATCTCACTTCACCGATGATCGCCGATCCGACGCCGGCTGGATGCGCGCGCATTGCATCGACAGCCGCATGTGCTTCCTCCGCCGAAACGATTGCCACCAGCTTCCCCTCATTTGCGATGTGCATCGGGTCTATCCCCAGCATTTCGCACGCGCCCCGAACCTCGCGCTTCACCGGCACCTTTTCCTCCTCAACAGCGATTCCCACGCCAGCATGGCGTGCAATCTCGTTGAGCGTAGTCGCCAGGCCGCCGCGCGTCGGATCCTTGAGGAGCCGTGTGTTGGGCGCCGCGGCAAGAATCGCAGCGACGAGCTCGTGAAGCGGTGCAGAGTCGGTGCGAATGTCGGCTTCAATCTCGAGCGCTTCGCGCGCGAGCATCACCGCCAGACCGTGATCGCCGACATCGCCACTCACGATGACCACGTCACCCGGCCGCACGGATTCCACCGAGAGGTTGAGCCCGTCGCGCATGATTCCAACGCCGCTCGTATTGATAAAGAGGCGATCAGCCTTTCCGCGATGTACGACCTTGGTATCGCCTGTCACCACAGGGACACCCGCCGCTGCCGATGCGGCAGCAAGCGATGCGATGACGCGTCGAAGCACATCCATCTCGAGACCTTCCTCGAGGATCAGGCCGACGGAAAGGCAAACTGGCCGGGCGCCTGACATCGCAAGGTCGTTGATGGTGCCGTTGATCGCCAGCGAGCCAATGTCACCGCCTGGAAAGAAAAGAGGGCTCACCACATAGGAATCGGTCGTGAAGGCGAATCGCGGCGACCCCACACCATTCGTTGAAAGCACCGCCGAGTCAGCGAATCCGTCGAGGGCAGCGTTGGCGAATGCCGGCACCATCAGGGCATCGATCAACGTGTGAGTGGATTTGCCTCCGCTCCCGTGGCTGAGGGTGATATGCTCGTCACGAAGGATCGCGCGTGCCAGGCGAGCCGTGCGGACCCGATCGATTCGATCGAGCTGGGTCTGAAGCGAGCTCTCGACTCTCGACGTCATTGTATTGCCACGGTCGGCTGCGCGCTGTCCGCGCCCTGCCGCATCAGCGAGTAGCGCCCATAGTTATAGTATGCGGCGCACGCGCCCTCGGGAGAGACCATGCACGAGCCAATCGGTGTCTCCGGCGTGCACGCGGTTCCGAAGACGCGGCACTGCCACGGCTTGATCACTCCTTTCAGAACCTCGCCGCACTGACACGCCTTGGGATCCGCGACTCGCACTCCGGGAATCGAAAATCGCACCTCGGCGTCCCATGCTTCAAATTCAGGGCGCAGGCGGAGCGCACTCTGGCTGATGAAGCCGAGGCCGCGCCACTCGAAATGGGGGCGAAGCTCCATCGTCGTCGAAAGAATCTCGAGCGCCTTCCGGTTGCCCTCGGGTCGCACGACGCGCGAGTACTGGTTTTCGACGGAGGGTTCGCCGCGGTCGAGCTGCTTCAGGATCATGTCGATTGCCTGAAGAACGTCCGACGGCTCGAACCCCGCGACGACAATCGGCTTTCGATATCTCGCCGGAATAAATGCGAAGGGTGCCAGGCCGATGATCGTGCTCACGTGCCCGGGGCCGACAAATCCGTCGAGACTCATTCCCGGCGAGTCGAGAATGGCTTTGATGGCTGGAATGATCGTGACGTGGTTGCAGAAGACCGAAAAGTTCTTCAGCCCTTCGTCTCGCGCGCGCAAGAGAGTCGCCGCTGTCGAAGGCGCTGTCGTCTCGAATCCGACGGCGAAGAAAACGACCTCTCGCGAAGGATTCTCGCGTGCCAGCTTGAGCGCGTCGAGCGGAGAGTAGACGAAGCGCACGTCGGCGCCATCGGCTTTTGCATCGAGAAGGCTGCCGCTCGAGCTGGGCACCCTCATCATGTCGCCGAAAGTGGCGAAGATCACCCCCGGGTTGCGGGCGATCGACATCGCATCATCGATCCGTCCCATCGGGATGACGCAAACCGGACAACCTGGTCCGTGCACCAGCTCGACGTTCGGCGGCAGGAGATCCTGGAGACCGTGCTTGTAGATCGAGTGCGTGTGTCCGCCGCAGACCTCCATGAATTTGAAGTCCTGTCCGCGTGACAGCCGCTCGATCTCCGCGGCAAGCAGCTTGATGGCTTCCGGATCCCGGAATTCGTCGACGAATTGCATCGTCATGTGCCAATCACCGCGCTCGCGCCCTCGGCCAGACAAGCTTGCGTCAGCTCGAGCAGCGAGTGCCACACAGTCGCATGACCTTCCTGGATTCGCGGGATGTACTCGAGCCTTCCCACAAAAGAGAAGTCAACGAGTCCTGGACTTACCAGCAGGCCGCCGTCATTTCCCGTGAGCGCGATGCAGAGCATTCCCCGTTTTCGCGCTTCGCGGAAAGCAGCGATGATGTTGGACGAGCTTCCGCTCGTGCTGAAGCCAAAAGCGATATCGGACGACTCACCGAGCGCCATCAGCTGCCGCGAGAAGACGCTGTCGAACCCTACGTCGTTGGCAATGCCGGTGACCACACCGATGTCGTTGCTCAGGGCAATCGCCGGGAGCGGGCGCCAGTCGGGAAAGGCGGCGGGTGGCGAAAGACAATCAACCGCGGCGTCCTGGGCATCGGTTGCACTTCCGCCATTGCCGAAAGCGAGGAGTTTTCCGCCGCGCGCAAATGCCTCAGCCATTGCCATTGACGCCTCCACGAGCTGGTCGGCGAACTCATCGCGGAGCTGGCGTCGCAGCGTCATGACGTCGGCGCACTTCTGGAGCGTCGAGTCGCGCGCGTCCGCGAGGACTGCGTCCCAGGACTCTCCGGCGGAACTCTCGTCGGCGTAGAGGAAGGGATACAGCTCCCGATTGAAATCGCGGGCGTCAGTCACCCGGCCGCATCCTGCTGATGGCGAAACCCATGTGAACGAGAACCGTGTCACCCTTTGCCACGTCGCTCACGAGGTCGAGAGCGACCGTCTCGGAATTGTTCTCATATAGAACCTCTGCTGTCTGCTCAGCATAGTTCACGCGGTTGACAAAGCCCACAAGCGCTTCGTCGGAGCAGATGGAGCAGGAGCCGTCGGGGAGCGGATGACAATGGTTGCGCATATCGGGCAACATCAGCTCTCCGTCTCCGTAGGGTCATCCGGCATGTGATCGAGAAATACGTGCACTAGCTCCCAGAGGACATGGTAGAACGTCTCGCTCACTTCCTGAACCACGAGCGGATCGTCGTGGTGAATCCAAAATGCGTGATCGCAGCGAACGCCCGCTGATGTACTCGTCTTATGCGCGCCGACGGCGATTGTCAGCATTCCGATTCCGCGGGCGCGGCTCAGCGCGCGCTCCACGTTGTCGCTCTCCCTGTCGCCATGGAGACCCAGCGCAATGTCGTCGGCTCGCCCGAGTATCGCGAGCATACCGGCGAAGGCGCTGGATTCGGCCGGAATGACGCCGCTCGTGATTGTCGCGACGTCGTTCGTAAGAGCGATTGCGGGCAGAGCCCGCTTCCCCACAATCACGGGATGCACGAATTCGACGGAGACATGCTGCGCGTCCGTGGCGTTAGCCCCTTCGCCGAACACGAGCAGTCGCCCCCCGCTCCGGAAGCGGCGGGCCATCGCCAGCGTCGCTCTCGCGATCGCATTTGCGTTCGCGTCGAAGAATGCCCTGGGCGCCTCGATGCTCCGATCGAATCGCTGCATCGCCAGCGAGCTGAGCTTCTCGCGGAGGAGCGCGGGCTGAGCGTGCCCCTGTCCGGCTGACGACTCCTTCATGAGGCCCGTCGACACTCGATCCTGCTCTCCGTGATCTGCCGGATTTCGTCGACGTAGAGATCGCCCAGCTGTGTCAGGTAATCGGTGGTACGCTTCGCTTCGTCCTCGTCGATCTTGCTCAGCGCGAATCCGACGTGAATCAGCACCCAGTCACCAAGCTCGAGACCATCGGGCAGCACCAGGCC
>JBDSVO010000231.1:0-4707 GCA_039927215.1 Gemmatimonadaceae bacterium | reverse complement strand
TGACGCTGGCGAAAGCTTTGACATGCGACCTCGAAGTGCCCGCAGAAGCGGAGTTCGTCATCGAGGGATACATCGATCCATCGGAGGAGCTCGTGGTGGAGGGACCATTCGGCGACCACACCGGATTCTATTCCGAGGCCGATCTTTATCCGCTCGTGCACGTGACGGCAGTCACGATGCGAAGGTCGCCGGTGTACGCGACCACAATCGTGGGACGTCCCCCGATGGAAGACTATTACCTCGGGCACGCCACCGAGCGGATTTTTTTGCCGCTGCTCAAGCTCACTGTCCCCGAGATCGTCGATTATCACATGCCGGCAGAGGGGATTTTTCACAATCTCGTCTTCGTTTCGATCGACAAGCAGTTCCCCGGCCAGGCTTACAAGGTGATGAATGCTCTCTGGGGACAGGGATTGATGTCGCTTGCGAAGGTTCTCGTCATACTGGACAAGGAAGTGAACGTGCAGGACGAGAAGGAGGCGTGGTGGATTGCGCTCAACAACATCGATCCCGAACGCGACGTTCGGTTCTCGATGGGACCGATGGACGTGCTCGATCACTCCGCGCGCGCGTTCACCTATGGGTCGAAGATGGGAATTGATGCGACGCGCAAATGGCCGGAGGAAGGATTTACGCGGAACTGGCCGAAGCTGATCGAGATGGACGAAGAGACGAAAAGGCGTGTCGACGCGATCTGGAGCAGGTTGGGTCTCAAGGGATGACCGCGTCTCCGGTGAAGGAAGGGCAGACATTCCGCGGGGCATCGTCTCTCGTGCGCTACGTGAACCTCGTCAAGCTGCCTCATACGGTATTCGCGCTGCCGTTCGCGCTGGTGGGTGTGACGCTGGCGAGCTATGTCGCGCCGGTGACGCTCTCGAAGGTCATCTGGGTTGTGATTGCGTTCACGGCGGCGCGATTTGCCGCGATGGGGTTTAACCGCATTGTGGATCGCGATGTGGATGCATTGAATCCACGCACGAAATCACGCGAGATTCCCTCGGGAGCGTTGTCGGTTATGGCAGCAGCGGTCGCCGTGGCCGCCGCCTGCATCATATTTGTGATCTCGGCGTGGCAGCTCAATCCCTTGTGTCTTGCTTTGTCGCCGCTCGCGCTCACCTGGGTGCTGTTCTACAGCTTCACCAAGCGATTCACTCGTCTGTGTCACATCGTGCTTGGCATCGGCCTCTCAATCGCGCCGGTGGGAGGATACCTCGCCGTGACGGGGCAGTGGAGCAATCCCTGGTGGATGCTCGTCCTGCTGGCGGCCGCCGTCGCGACGTGGGTTGGCGGGTTTGACATTCTTTATGCGCTCCAGGACATCGACTTCGATTGTGAGCAGGGACTCCATTCGCTGCCCGCATCACTCGGTGAGCGCAACGCGCTGAATGTCGCGCGACTTCTGCACTTCCTTACGGTACTCGCATTGGCCGGGGTTGGGATCGCTGTTGGGGCGCACTGGTTCTATGCGGCGGGAGTGATCGTCGCCACGACTCTCCTTCTATATGAACACTCGCTGGTGAAGCCCGGCGACCTCGGCCGTCTCGACGCAGCTTTCTTCACGATGAACGGCGTGATAAGCATTGTGTTCTTTGCATTCGTTCTGACCGAGAGGTTGCGTTCGTGACCCCGCGGGCGAAGGGAGGAGCTACGATGCGACCGGCCTCCGAGATCCTGTCGCCGATCGTGTTCGGTATTACCGGCGCGTCGGGCGCTCCATACGCCGTCCGGCTTCTACAGCAGCTCGTCGCGGCATCGCGTCCCATATCGCTCATAGTGTCGTCGCACGGGTTCCGGCTGATGGAAACCGAGACGGACATAAAATCGATGGAAGATCTGCGGAGTGCCGTCGGCCCCGACGCGTGGGATGATTTTGTCACGCCTTACACGAATGCCGATCGCGGTGCGCCTCCGGCGTCCGGATCCGCGCTCAGCGCGGGGATGGTGATCTGTCCGTGCTCGATGGGCACGCTGTCGGCAATCAGCGTCGGCGCATCGCGTTCATTGATAGAGCGTGCGGCGGATGTTGCGCTCAAGGAGCGGAGGAAGCTGGTGCTGGTGCCTAGGGAGACGCCGCTCAGTGCGATCCATCTTCAGAACATGTTACGTCTGACTCGGGCGGGTGCGGTCGTGTTGCCGGCAGCACCCGGGTTCTACCATAAACCAGCATCGGTCGGCGACATGGTCGATTTTGTTGTCGCACGTGTGATGGATCAGCTGGGCGTCGAGCACAAACTGGGGAAACGCTGGGACGGAAAGGCCGCTGTGTCGTGATTTGTGCTATTGCGGCTGCTTGTCTCCTGCGACGAGTGCCTCGAAGCGCGGATTGCCCCGCAGATTTGCCAGGTCCGAATCGCTCACGAACCATTCGGGGTGGAAAAACCCGAGCTCAATGGACTGCTCGAGGTGATCGATGGCCACCTCCACGCGGCCGGCCACCGAGTGGAAACAGGCAAGATTGTAGAGCATTACCGGATGATTCGGGTCGAGCTGCCGAGCACGCTGCGCCCACTCCTGCGCCCGGGAGGATTCCCCGAGTCTCTCCAGGTTGATTGCGCCGAGATACAGCGCGCGGGTGTCTCCCGGATTCAACGAGATCGCGCGTTCGGCAGCGTCCGCCATCCGCCGTGATGCGTCCTCGACCTTGACAGCGTCTCCTCGGGCCTGGTGCGCCATCGCCAGAAAGGAAAGTGCCTGATAATCATCGGGCCTTAGAGCAACGGCCCGCTCGTACATCTCGACGGCCTGGTTTGGCTTGCCGGCGGTCTGCAGCATGCGTCCGTAAAAATAGGCGGCCTCGTAGAGCGTCGGGTCCAGCCTGATTGCCTCCTCGAATTCAGGCTCCGCCTCAGCAAAGCGTTTTTGATGGGACAGGGTAAGGCCGCGCGATGCGTGGGCTTCAGCCGAATTGGGATCGAGCTCGAGGGCACGCTTGCTCGCGGCTTCGGCCTGCGCCAGCGCTTCTTCGCCTCCTCCCTCCTCGTTTGCCCGGAACGAGGAGCAATCCGCCAGCCCGGCGTAGGCCATCGCATAATTCGGGTCGAGCGCAATGGCTCGCCGATACATGTCCTCCGCCGCGTCGAGTGTATTTGGACGGCGCTGATGAAAGAGCTGGCGTCCGCGCAAATAGTATTCGTAAGCACGCACGCTCTGGGTCGGAACCTTCTTTATCGCCGCCTCTTCCTTTTCGGTCAGGACGAGCTTTAGCGCGTTGACGATATTCGTGGCGATTTCATCCTGAATCGCAAAAACGTCCGCCATCTCGCGGTCGTAGCGCTCCGCCCAGAGGTGGTATCGGGTCTCGACATCCACGAGCTGCGCCGTGATTCGGAGCCGGCTCCCCGCCTTCCGGACGCTTCCCTCGAGGACCGTGCGAACTTTCAGCTTACGGCCGATATCGGTGACATCCTCCGACCGCTTCTTGAATGCAAAGGCGGAGCTCCGCGACACGACGTCCAGCGCGCGCACCTTGGTGAGGGCATTGATGATCTCCTCCGCAATGCCGTCGGCGAAGAACTCATTTTCCTGGTCCGCGCTCATGTTTTCGAAAGGGAGCACCGCTATCGATGGCCTTGCTCCGTCTGCCGTGGCGCCGTCATCGCCGCCGCCGATGCCTTCCGTCAACGCTTGTGCGAAAGCGCCCGCGGACTTGAAGCGCTCAATCCCCTCGAGGGACAAGGCTCTCGTCACTACGGCGGAAATAGCGGAAGGAATGTCAGGTATGCGACTGGATAGATCGGGCGGCTTCTCGGTGAATC
The DNA here is from genome assembly GCA_039927215.1 of Gemmatimonadaceae bacterium. GTDB lineage: Bacteria > Gemmatimonadota > Gemmatimonadetes > Gemmatimonadales > Gemmatimonadaceae > UBA4720. Next base: position 952 of record JBDSVO010000231.1, on the reverse strand, counting down.
GCTTGGCGATTACACCTTGGGCCGATGCGCCTGTGAATGGCGGGCTGCCAGCGAGCATCTCGAAGATGGTGCACGCCAGGCTATACTGGTCGCTCTTCCCGTCAAGCTGAGTCTCACCGCTCGCCTGCTCGGGGCTCAGATACGCCGGCGTGCCGACGGCAATGCCGGTGTTGGTCAGTGACTCTCCCCCGGCAACCGTGATTGCCTTGGCGATCCCGAAGTCGAGAATCAGCGGCTCACCGTCGCAGAGGATGATGTTCTCGGGCTTGATGTCGCGATGCACGACGCCGTGGCGGTGCGCGAAGTCGAGCGCCGCGGCAATCCGGCTCGCGAGCCTCACAGTTTCGCCCAATGGGATTCTCTTTTCGCGATTCAATCGATCCCGCAGGGTCTCGCCTTCGACCAGGGGCATGACGTAGTAGACGACACCGTCATGCTCGCCCGAATCGTGAACGGGCACGATGTTGGGATGACTCAACCCGGCAGCAGTCGCAATCTCGTGCAGAAATCGCGAGGTGCCTAGCGATGCCGCGATCTCCCGGTCAAGAACCTTGACGGCAACGCGGCGGTTGTGTCTCCGATCGTACGCGCGATAGACGGTCGCCATTCCGCCGCGGCCGACCTCGCCCTCGACGTCGTATGCAGTTCCTATGTTTGGAATCGGGCTGGTGGAGGTCGACATCAGCAGGTGTTCATCAGGCGAGGCATCGTTACTTAAAATGTCGTGCGCGTCCCCGAAAAGCTAAGTATCCGGAAGCCGCGTTCAGCGCGGCGCACTCATTCGGCAAAGTGCTGAAAAGCGTGAAGGCGAAGTAAGAAGATACGCTGGGTGACTGCTTCGGCTGGCGAGGGCGATGTTGATGAGCGTGTGCTCGCCGAATAGATTCTTGACTGTATTGAATGCTGACGCCGCGGGGCCTGGGTCCGCTCACTTTCTCCCACGTGACTGGAA